>CAZAUB010000099.1:0-7989 GCA_964488195.1 uncultured Methylobacter sp.
TCCTGCATCCGTGCAGTCGTACCGATTGCGACACTTCCGCCATCCTTGGCAGTTGCAGGTTTTGACGTCTCGGATTTTTTAATCTTTGCGGATTCTTTAGCTATTGAATCTACACGAGTATCCTTGACTTGTACTTTAGGGGGTAAACTTTTAGCCTCTGTCGATAAAGGTTTACCCTGAGCGGCGTCGAAGGGCTGTTTTGGATGCGACTTTGACCGATTATCTTCAGCTTTAACGACGGGTTCTTCTGCACTTGTATAGCCTTCGGATTCGGCATACAAAGACTCGCCGGAACGCCCCTGTTTCTCAGGTTCTTCGGTTACCTCTTCAGCCGCACCGGTACTCTCAAGAGTATCGCCAGCGCTTTCAGTGGACAAAGGCTCCGGATCCGGCGACTTTAAAACCTGGTCGGCACTGGTCGGCACAGACCTGCCACCAGCGCCGGGTTCAGCTGGAGCAGGGATAGTTAGCTCGCTGACTAACTGACCACTATTATCGACAGGATCATCGAACAGCATGGGGATAAAAATAGCACATAGAGCCGTAACCACGACAGCACCAATTAAACGTTGTTTTAATTCATGATCCATTTCGTCTACTCACTTATTCTCAAATTCAACCAAGCACTCAGATACCAAAAAGAAAGATCCAAAAACCAGTAACAGATCGCCCTCGCGCGACTGGTTTTTTGCAGCAGAAAATGCCTCAGTAAAGCCAGCAAAACCAAAAGAAACCCTGTCCACCGAACTTTGTGAAAAAATTTCACGCATAACTGATTCCGTAGCCGTTCTGGGATTCGCCAAGGGCGCAAAAAACCAGTCGTAAACCACATGATTCATAATTTCAAGGACACCGGCGATATCCTTGTCTTTCATCATTGAAAACACGGCATGAATGCGTTTACCGGGAAAAACAGCCGTCACGTAATCAGCCAGTGTTTTAACTGCCTGGGGATTATGCCCCACATCCAGCAGCACGGGGATTTTGCCATCGATAAGTTGAAATCGACCGGCTAAATGGACATTTTCCAGCCCCTGTTTAATCGATGCTTCAGTTACCGGCAATATCTCGGACATCTTAGTCACCGCTAAAATAACCGCCGATGCATTGCGATACTGATGTTCCCCTTTTAAACCCGGCTCCGGTAAGTGTAACATTTCCCGGTCGGCAGAAAACCAATCCCATCCCGTTGCCTGCTTTTTATAACCAAAATCCTTACCGATACAATGCAGCAAGGCATACTGCTCAATAGCGCTCTGTATCAATGATTCCGGGGGGTCCGGATCACCTATGATCGCAGGAATCGCTGCCCGGAAAATACCGGCTTTTTCCCGTCCTATGGCTTCTCGCGTGCCGCCCAGCCACTCAACATGATCGATACTGATGCTGGTGATCAAAGCCACATCGGGATCGACAATATTGACGGCATCCAATCGCCCGCCAAGACCGACTTCAAGCAATTGGACATCGACATCGGCTCGCCGGAATATGTCCAGTGCCGCCAATGTCCCAAATTCAAAATAGCTTAATGAGGTATTGCCCCGTACCGACTCTATTCTTGCAAATGCCTCGCAAATTTTGTCATCCGCTACCGGTTTGCCGTCTATTTTTATCCTTTCATTATATTTCAGGATATGCGGCGACGTATAAGCCCCTACCCGATAGCCTTGGGCCGTGTAGATGGCCTCAAGATATGCAACGGATGAACCTTTGCCGTTAGTTCCGGCGACAGTAATGGTCGGGGGCTTGACATAATCGGGGTTAAGCGCATCAAAAACTTGTGCCGCCCGCTCCAAACCCAAATCAATGACTAGAGGATGTGAGCTTTCCTGCCACTTTAGCCAACCCTGTAGCGAATCAAAACGTATCATTAACTGATATTAAGATCAGTCTTCCTGATCCGGGTGATGCTCACCATCATCCGCTTCAACTTCAAGCCCCCTCGCAAGCTCTCCCCCTTTGCCTTCGACTTCCCCCTTTATCAAAGGGGGAAAGCTTGCGAGGGGGCCGAGAGGAATTTGCTGCACTGCAAGGTCTCTACCCGCCATCAACAGTGCCAGAATACCGGCTATCTTATCGCGCATTTCACGTCGGTCGATAATCATATCGATAGCGCCATGCTCCTGTAAAAACTCGCTACGCTGAAAGCCTTCCGGCAGTTTTTCACGGACGGTTTGCTCTATTACTCGGGGGCCTGCAAAACCGATCAAGGCATTGGGTTCGGCAACATTAATGTCGCCCAGCATGGCTAAACTGGCTGAAACGCCGCCCATGGTCGGGTCGGTCATAAACGAAATGTACGGGAGACCCGCATCGGACAGCTTGGTTAATGCCGCACTGGTTTTCGCCATCTGGAACAAGGAAAACAGCGACTCCTGCATACGCGCGCCACCGCTGGCCGTAAACACAATAAACGGTACGCCTAGTTCCAGGCTCTTGTTGACACCGCGAACAAATTTTTCGCCGACCACCGAACCCATAGACCCGCCCATAAAGCCGAAATCAAAGGCCGCTGCAACAATATCCCGGCCTTTTAACTGGCCTTTCATCACCACCAGCGCATCATTTTCTTTAGTCTGTTTTTGCGCTTGGGTAATCCGGTCTTTATATTTTTTACTGTCTTTGAATTTTAACGGATCGATGGGCTTAATATTTTTGCCTATCTCTTCATGGCCGCTTTCGTCCAGAAACATATTCAACCGCGTTCTGGCCGAAATGCGCATATGATGCTCACATTTTGGGCAAACACTGAAATTTCTTTCCAACTCAGAGTTGTAAAGAATCGCATTGCAACTAGGGCACTTATTCCACAATCCTTCAGGCACAGCGCCTTTTTTACTCGCCCCATCCGTTCTAATTGTTGAAGGGATTAACTTTTCAAACCAACTCATTTATATGCCCTATCGTGTTACTGTTATTTGATGGGCTTCCTTGCGTCAGACCATCCTAGCCATCTACTCTTTAGTTATCCATTGCCTGGCGCATGGCGACCAATAACTCAACTATCTCTGTTTTAGCGCGTTCCGGATCATCCAGATTCGCCTCAATTTTACTGATCAGCGCGCTGCCGACAACCACACCGTCACCCAAACCTGCAACTGTCTTTGCTGTTTGTGCATCTTTAACACCAAAACCGATAGCCACAGGCAAACGGGTAATTGCCCTGATTTGATTGAGCTTGGTTTCGACATCTGCCGTATTCAAATGCCCGGCGCCGGTTACGCCCTTCAACGAAACATAATAAAGATAACCGCTGCCGGCGGCATCCATTTTTTTAATGCGTTCATCGGTGCTGTTGGGTGCCAACAAAAAAATCGGATCGATGTTACGCGCCTTTAACAAGGCAACGCATTCTTCCGCTTCTTCCGGCGGCAAATCAACGGTTAAAACGCCATCAATCTCGGCACGTTGCGCGGCATTGGCAAAATCTTCATATCCCATGGCTTCGATGGGATTCACATACCCCATCAGCACCACCGGTGTATGTTGATTGGTTTTCCTAAATTCTGTCGCGATCGCCAACACGCGTCTTAAGCTCATCTTGTGTTCCAAAGCGCGCTCGCTGGCTCGCTGAATAACCGGCCCATCCGCCATAGGATCGGAAAACGGCACACCCAACTCAATCACATCAGCACCGGCCTCGACCATCGCATGCATCATCGGCAAGGTGAAATCAGGCCTCGGATCGCCTGCGGTAATAAACGGGATTAACGCCTTGAGGCCTGTTTTGGATAACGCTTCAAATGTAGCAGCTAATCGACTCACAGTTCTATCCCCTCGCGTTGCGCTATCGTTTGCATGTCTTTATCGCCGCGACCGGACAGGCAGACAATGATAATTTCGTCTTTACTCATGGTAGGCGCAAGTTTCATCGTGTAGGCCATCGCATGGCTCGATTCCAGTGCCGGAATAATACCTTCCATTAGGGTCAACGCATGAAAACCTTCCACCGCCTCAGTGTCGGTAATATTGACATATTCTGCTCTGCCGGTATCTTTCAGCCATGCATGTTCAGGGCCTACGCCCGGATAATCCAAACCGGCTGAAATGGAATGCGTCTCGATAATTTCACCGTCATCGTCTTCCACCAGATAAGTCCGGTTACCATGCAATACGCCGGGACGACCTGCACACAAAGTCGCTGAATGGCGGCCTGTTTCAACGCCATCGCCAGCCGCTTCAACGCCGATCATTTTTACTGACCGATCATCAATAAACGGATAAAACAGCCCGATTGCATTTGATCCGCCGCCAACACAGGCAACCAGCGCATCCGGCAAACGTCCGGCCTGATCCAGGCATTGCTGTCTTGCTTCACGACCAATGATGGCCTGAAAATCCCTGACCATCGCAGGATAAGGATGGGGGCCTGCAACCGTACCGATAATATAAAAAGTATTATCGACATTGGTCACCCAGTCTCTGAGCGCTTCGTTCAACGCATCTTTTAAGGTTTTTGAGCCGGATTCAACAGGCACTACTGTCGCGCCCAGCAACTTCATCCGATACACATTTAAAGATTGCCGGATAACATCGACAGCACCCATATAAATTACGCACTCCAATCCCAGCCTTGCTGCAACCGTCGCCGTCGCAACACCATGCTGACCGGCTCCGGTTTCAGCAATAATGCGCGTCTTGCCCATGCGCTTGGCCAATAAAGCCTGACCTACCGTATTATTTATTTTATGTGCGCCGGTATGATTTAAATCTTCGCGTTTTAAATAAATCTGTGCACCGCCCAGCTCACGACTCCAGCGTTCAGCATGATATAAAGGCGAAGGTCGGCCTACGTAATGTTTTAAATCGGCATCCAGCTCCGCTATAAATTCGGGATCGTCCAAATACTGCCGATAAGCGGCATTCAATTCCTGAATCGGCAGCATCAATGTTTCTGCGACAAACATTCCACCGTAAGGACCAAAGTGTCCCCGTTCATCGGGCATATTATATTTTTCTGTCATATTATTCTGTCGCCCTCATTAACTTCACGTATGAATGCCGCCATTTTTAGCGCATCCTTAATACCTTTTCCCGCTTCCACACCGCTGCTGACATCCAATGCATAAGGTCTTACTGTCTGCACCGCCTGTCTGGCGTTATTTTCATCCAAACCGCCCGCCAATATGATAGGCAAGGCGCAATGTTCGGGAATCAACTCCCAGTCGAACCGGCTGCCTGTACCGCCTTTCGCCCCTGGATGATAAGCATCCAGCAGCAATCCTGCCGCATCATGATATTGCAGAGCCAGACCTGAAATATCGATGCCATCCTGCATGCGCACCGCCTTCATATAACGTTTGCCGTAAAGCCTGCAAGCTTCAGCGGGTTCATCCCCATGAAATTGCAGGCAATCTATCGATACCCGCTCCAGAACTTCGCATATCCGCGACTCCTGCTCGTCGACAAACAAAGCAACAACCGAAACAAACGCAGGTAGCGCATTAACAATTTCAACCGCTTGCTCAATATCAACATTTCTAGGACTGGGCGGATAAAACACCAGACCGATTGCATCCACGCCTAATTGAGCAGCACAAACAGCATCTTCAACACGGGTAAAGCCGCAAATTTTAACGCGAGTTCGCATAAAGTGATATGAGAATTTAACCAAAAAAGCTAGCCGCGTAGAATACCATAAAACAACGCGATGATTTACTTGCAAATCAAAAAATCATACAAGTGAAAATGGGAGGCGAAAGACGTACTTCACATAGTGAAGCGCATTCTTTAAAACATTAATGATGGTGCTGATGATTCATATAATCACCTTCCTGAAATGTCGTCGCATCGACGGACACGCCATATTTATAAACCATAAAACCGCCCAAATCAGCGCCCAACATTATAAGAACACAAAGCAAAGCTGAAAGTATAAGAAAAAAGCTGTTAGCCCCGCCCTGGATTAGACCACGACTTTTCACCCGCCACACCGACAACACTATTGCCAAGGAAAGGACTGATATACCGATATGCTCATGACGCTCCATTATGCCATGGACATCTTGTCCATGCGCTACGGACTCTGCGGCAATAAATCCCGTTATAACAGTAAATACTGCGGCGACTGTGCCAAAATACAGCAACCAACTGGCGACATTGCGCCAGTGTTGTTTTTTAGCCAGCGTACCTACCATATCCAAAACAAAAAAAGTCGATAGGAATGCGATAGGGAAATGCACCAGCAAAGGATGAATATTATCCATGCCGGAAATGCCGGGCATTAATGTCGAAAAAATATCCGCAGAATCATGAGTTGAAAGCTCTTCAAAAAAAGCCAGCAGACTGGCAACGCTGTCTGCAATACCGCCGTCGTGCTCGGCTCCGCCATGAATTTGAAAAGACAAAAAGTTATTCATATCAACCATCGTTATTGTTTGTAAAGAAGACAATCTACTTGATATTTGGGCAATTGCAAATAAGTGCGTAGGACGGGTTTCGCTATTGCTCTACCCATCCTACAACTTAATCATGCCGTCTGGCATCAACCGGCAGTTTATCAAACACCGGATGTTTGGCAATACCGTAATGTTCAGGGTAATAAACTGCACCCAGATACAAACCATCGGGAGGCGCGGTAATCCCACCCAATTTGCGGCTTTTAACCTCAAGCAGCTCCTGCGTCCAATTTACCGACTGCTTTCCGGCGCCTATGTCCATCAATACCCCTGCAATATTTCTGACCATGTGGTGCAAAAAAGCATTGGCGGAAATATCCATAATAACCTTATCGCCCTCCCGGTAAACATCAATAAAATACATCGCCCGGCAAGGACTTTTGGATTGACAACCTTGCGCCCTGAACGTGGAAAAATCATGCTTGCCGATCAAATGTTGCGCCGCCCTGTGCATTTTATCGGCATCCAGCGGATTATGATGCCAGGTCACCTGCTTGCGCAACAACGCCGACTTGATAGGTCGGTTAAGAATGACGTAGCGATAAAAACGGGCAATGGCGCTGTATCTGGCATGAAAATCGCCCACCGCCTGTTTAACCCAGGTGATCCTGACATCATCCGGCAGATTGCTGTTGCCGCCCAGCATCCAGGCGTGAAGGTCTCGCTCTATTTTTGCGTCAAAATGCACGACCTGTTCAAGCGCATGCACTCCGGTATCGGTTCGTCCCGCGCATTGCACGGTAACCGGATGATTAGCAACTCTCGACAAAGCTTGTTCAAGCACCTGCTGAACATTGCGTTGATGGGTTTGCCACTGCCAGCCTGAAAAGCCGCTGCCATCATATTCGATGCCTAAAACAATACGCGTCATCCAAGTCCCTTTACACTTACAAAAAAACAATTACTCATGAATATAAACCTTAACCCCGACCTCAATTCTATTAAACAAATCCAGCACATCGGCATTTTTCATGCGAATACAGCCGTGCGACCCAGGACTGCCATTCATTAATTCATCAGGACAACCGTGGATATAAATATATCGCCAGGTAGTATCGACTTTACCGTAACGATTTTTGCCCGACTCCAATCCACCCAGCCACAGGATTCGGGTTAATATCCAATCGCGTTGCGGATATTGCCCGCCCAGCCCGGAGCAGTATATTTCACCCGTGGCTCGCCTACCGACAAAAACCGAGTTTAACGGCTGATCCCCACCAATTTTGGCCCTGATTTTATGCCAGCCAGTCGGCGTACATTCACTGCCCATCAGTTCGCCTGCGCCTTTTTTGGCGGTGGAAACAGGATAACGCAGCACCGGGTTTCCATCCGCATAAACAGTCAATTGCTGACTGGCGATACAAATATCCAGATAATTCTGTACATCGCCCGCCTGATTATTTTTCATTTAGCACCCAAATGCCATCCCAATTAGAACTCAACAGACTTAAATTCATGCAATAAAATAACACCTCTTAAAAAAGTTAGGGTATATTGTTTTCGTCTACCAAAACAACAAAAATCAATCGAGTCTGACCCCATTGATTGTGATTTGACAGCCAACAAAATTCTAAAAACAGTTTGCACCTGC
>CAZAUB010000100.1:0-6295 GCA_964488195.1 uncultured Methylobacter sp.
AATAGAACACGGATGACGCGGATTGGACGGATTTACGCGGATTTTTAAAAAGCCGAAGCCAAGTTCGTTATGCACTTTTTAATCAGTGTTTATCAGCCTAATCCGCGTCATCTGTGTTCTATTAATCGTAGTTAGCATTTGCTGAATAGTTACAAATCAACCAGTATTAACAAAGGCCCGCCCCTACATCACAACCGATAAAGCGGCTCCAATTTATCATCATCCATAGCCGCTATTTTTTCTCGGGCTTTATTTTCAACAAATGCCTGAAACAGCTTTTTGCCATGCCACTGATCGGCTGCCTTGCCATACAAGACCTGGTTCAAAAGCAGGATTTCATCCCTTAACCTTGCATCGCTTAGCTCGGCGATAGCTCCGAGACTCGCCGCATTCGCCGCGCTTGTAGGGGCATACACACCATCCCTGGCGATATACTTTTGCCGCCCCCATGCCAGCAAAGCATCTTTGGCTGCTGTGGCATTATTATCCGCGCAGGCTTTTTTTAAGTCTTTTACGCTGTCAGCCAGACGAATTTCCGGTTCATTTTTTTCTACAATCGGCTTTTTAGCCGGACGCTTAATCAGGAAATAGGCCAGTGTCGCCAACCAACCTGACGCCAAAAATACCGAAACCCATAACCAAATATTTTGTTGTTGCGGCTGGGCAATCGGCATTATTTCAATTTTTTGCGGTTGCACCGCCGCCGGAGCTACCGGCGCGACAGAAGCTGACTGGGTTCCTGCTACATCAAGTGCCGTGATCGTTGTTTCCGGAATCTTGGCGACTTCCATTTTTTGGCTTTGGCTGTTAAACCAGGGAATTTCTATCGCCGGTAATTTATAGAAGCCCGCTTTTGATGGAATGACGGCTATTTTTTCTTCCCTGAACGCAATCAGGCCTTCCGGTTTTTTCTGCTCCTGCAATACCGGCTGATCCGGATAGGTTTTCAACTGATCATTTTGTTTGCCAACATTTAACTCGGGTAACTGGCCGACTGTCGTGCCTTTTGCCAACAGCGTCAAAGTCCTGGTCAACGGTTCGCCGACTTTCATTTGCTGATTATCGCCCGACCACTCTTCCTTTAACACCAGTTGTTCCGCTGAAAGCCAATGCTGCCCGGTAAAAGCTGCCGGAGCGGGCTTTACATCCAGCGTCACCGATTTGGATGAAATCTTTTTGGTTCGGGTCGTCTGGGAATTAAAAAAGCCGTTAAAATTCGGGCGGCTGTTAGCAACCACCTCTGCCGTTAACACCAGAGGCTTGATGGTCACCGAACCGCTTTTTTGCGGGAAAATCGCATACTTACGCTCAGTGACCAAATAATTCACGCCGTTGATCTGGGTATTATAATTACTGTCATCGCCCAGTTTTTCAATCACTGCATCACCCAGTTCCGGTTCACTCAAACCGGCCTGAGCGATTTCGACCCTCCTATATAAGCGCACAGTATAGAGAACCTGGGACTGCACATAAGGGCTTTGCGGAGTCGCCTCAACCTCCAGAAACAAATCGTCGTCGGTGTCTACGGCTTTATTAGCCGTCGCCTGAGTAACCAGAATGCTTCCCGGCTGGCTTACATCAGCACCAAACTTGACCGCCGGAACAACTAGGCTGCCGGGATGTTTGGCCATCACGTTAACCGTCCACTGTATGGTCTTGCTGGACTGATTGTTAACCCATGTCGAATTGCTGCTCTGGCTTGATCCGAGTATATCAAAATCCTGTTCCAGCGGGCTAAAATCCGGGTCATTATCCGGCGTGTCGTTGGCGGTAAAAATAATCTGAAACGATTCATCCAGACCAACCGGGTTGCGATCAAACGACACGCTGATTTGTGCAGCCAATACATCGGCTGGCGCAAAACTCAACAGCAGCAGCAGAAAAAAAAATCTTTTTATAGTGTTCATAACTTCATCATTTAGATTAATCAAGATTCCAGGCACGGATAAACGGCCGATAAAAACTCAAATCCTGAACCGTGGCACCCCTTTGGGTCACTAAAGCGGACGCGAACGACTGCGCCCGCTCCATAGTCACAGACAATGGCCAGTCATGCTGCATACCCAGCAATAGAACCGCCGCAAACCCATCACCGGCACCCACGGTATCGACTATGGATAAATCAGCCGTCGGCACAACTTCAATAAATTCCCCGGCGCGATTGATTGCCATCGCACCCTGGCTGCCGCAAGTCACCACCAGAACCTCCAGCTGATGTTGCGCCAGAAACCAACACATCGCATCTTGCAGCGTGTGTTGTCGTGGTGATAGCTGCATTAACTCATCATAATTGAGCTTGACCCAATGCGCCTTGACTAGCCACTGATTGACTGCCTCTTTATGCCACCAGGGCGCTCGCAAATTGACATCGATAAAAACCTTGCCCTGATGATGCGCGGTTAAATCACGCAACGCCTGTTCCGAGGTACGGTTACGCAAGGCCAAAGTCCCGTGATAAATAACGCTAAACTGCCGATCACTATCCAGTTGCTGCGCGGTTATAAAATCGTAAGCCTGATCGGCTAAAATTTCATAGCCGGGTTCGCCGTTGTTGATAGTGACCTGCACGATTCCGGTAGGATAATCGGGATCGATTTGCAGGTTTTCAACCGCCATGCCCCAAGCCAGCATGGCCTGCCTGATTTTATCGCCGGTTGCATCCAGGCCTACCCGGCTGATAAAACACGGGCGCTGACCGAAAGCCTGAAGATGCCAAGCCACGTTAAAAGGCGCGCCGCCTAATATTTGCTGGCCGCCTGGAAATTGATCGAACAGCGCTTCACCGAAAATGGCGATTGGGTTATTAGTCATGTTTACCAACCATCAGCATCACCAGCTGCCTGACGGCCGCGCTGCCCATATTGATATTTGAATTTACGTTTTAACAACCCGGCCGGATCGTCGGGGATTCTTTTGAGCCATTGTTCGTTGGCTTGCTGTTGTTCATCCGTTGGCTCGGCGTTGGTAGGCGCTTGTTCTTTGGCTGGCTGCTTGGCTTGGTCTTTTTCCTGCTCGGCTTGCCGGGGCTTTTCGTCTTCCGGCTTTTTTTCGTCGGCTTTATTTTGCTGTTCCTGATTTTCTTCAGACTGTTGTTGATCCGATTGCTTCTGCTCCGGTTTTTGCTCGGGCTTTTCCTCGGATTTTTTTTGTTCGTCAGATTTTTCCGATTGTTCGCCATCCTTGTTTTGCTGGGAGTCGCCTTTGGCTTGTTGTTTATCGTCCTTTTGTTGCTTCTGCTGCTTTTGCTTTTCCAGTTCTTTTTCTACGACATCCTTGTTGTGCTTGGCATCGGCATCGTTAGGATTCATAGCAAGGGCCTTTTCGTAGGCTTTTATAGCCTCTTCCAACTGACCGGCTTTCGCCAGCGCATTGCCCTGATTATAAGCACTGCTCGTGGACTTGCTGCTTTTCAGACTTTCCAGAGCCTTATCATACTCACCCGCCTTATAATGCGCCGCAGCTTGCCAATCCGGATTTTCAAACTGCTCAGCCGCCTTGGCATAATCCTGCTTTTTATAAGCCTGTTGCGCCTGTTGATCTTTGGTCTGCCATAAATCCTGCCATCCCAACGCATAGCTGTTTTTAGGCAGCGGCAAGATCAGCAACAAGATAAAACATAACAGGCCTTTCCTGAAAGTCAACGCGGCCAGAGGCAAAACCAGCAATAACAACCAGGGGCCGTTGTCTGCCCACTGATCCAATAGCAAGTTATCGTTTTGCTTACCCTGCTGCTGCACCGATCTATCCACATTTGCCAGCACGGTTTGAATGTCTGCGTCATTTGCCGTTATGGTTTGATAAACGCCATTCCCTGCCTGCGCCAGTTTTGTTAGCTCATGGGAATTTAATTTAGGAACAATAATATTGCCTCGCTGATCCTTGAGAAACCCGCCCTCAGGCAACGCTATCGGCGCGCCGTCATCCGTCCCGACACCCAATATCGATAGCTGATACTTATCCAGTGTTTTTACTGCGGCCAGGGTTTTATCCATATCAACGCCATCGGTGACCAACAATATCTGGCCTTTTTGCAGGCCTGCCTGCTTGAACAATTCCACGGCTTTTTCCAACACCAACGCCGTATCGCTGCCCTGGCTGGGCATAATATCGGTGTTTAATGCCGACAACTGGCTGTCTATGGTCTCGGTATCATCGGTCAGCGGCGTTACGGTAAAGGCATCACCGGCATAAACCAGCAATGCGGTCTGACCGTCTTTGCGCTGTTTTAGTATATCGGCGATTTTGTAACGCGCCATAATCAAACGGCTGGGTTTAATGTCGGCAGCATCCATCGACCGGGACAAATCCAGCGCAATAACCAAGGCAGAATCGTTTCTAAATACCGGCGAGGGCAGCCGTTCCCAGGTTGGCCCAGCCAGTGCAATAATCACCAGCAGCGCGGCGATCGCCCCCGCTGTTAACGGCCAACGGCTTTGGTTGACCGGCTTTTCCTGCAACAGATACGGCAATAGTGCAGCATCACATACTGCCGACCAGTTGCCCTGACTTAGCTTATTTCTCAGCATTAAAACCAATATCGCCAGATACGGTATAACTGCCAGCAACCAGTACGGCCTGATAAAATGAAAATCGGCCAGGTTCATGACAACCGTACCTTGGACAAAGCGATGACCGCCGCCAGACCCAATGCCAGCGACAACGGCCAGTAATACAGTTCGCTACGGGGCCTGAAATATTGTTTGTCTTTTTCAACCGGCTCCAATTCATCCAGCCTCATATAAATATTATTCAGCTCATCGGTATTTCTGGCACGGTAATATTGGCCGCCGGTACTTTCGGCTATCTTTATCAAGGTTTTTTCATCCAGATCGACGGATGGATTAACCTTGCGGTTACCGAAAAAATTGCGCACAATCATTTCATCCGCGCCTATGCCGATCGTATAAATTTTCAGATGATGGGCTGCAGCCAATTCGGCTGCCTTTAACGGTGAAACTTCACCGGCGGTATTGGCACCGTCAGTCATCAACACCAAAACCCGGCTATTGGCCTGCTCGTTTTTAAGACGCTTGACCGCTAGGCCAATGGCGTCGCCTATCGCAGTATTGTCACCGGCAAGCCCGATGACGGCTTCATTTAATAAGGTCATCACCGTTTTTCGGTCAAAGGTTAACGGAGTTTGCAAATAGGCCTGGGTGCCGAACAGGATCAAACCCACCCTGTCGCCGACACGCCGGTTGATAAAATCTCCGGCAACTCCTTTGGCTGCTGTCAGCCGGTCAACAGCCCGCTTATTAATGACAAAATCCTGCTCTTCCATGCTGCCGGACAAATCCACGGCCAGCATTAAATCCCGGCCGCTGACCGCCTGTTCAATCGGCTCGCCCAGCCATTGCGGCCTAGTACAGGCGATGACCAATAATAACCAGGCAATCGCCGCCAGCAATAACGGCCATTGTTGGGTTTGGGCAGCTATGCTGGTTTCAGCATCGGAAAAATCATCCAGAAACGGGACTTTTAATGCCGCCTGTTCCGCAGGTCTATTGGCCGGAAACAGCCAACGGATTAATAAAGGCAAGGGTAAAACGGTCAGCAGCCAAGGCCATTCAAAGTGAATCATGATTTTGCCTGGGATTTAAGCCAGTCTTCGCAGAGGTCGATTAATTGGGAAAGTTCCTGTTCCGTGGGCGGTGTTTTTCGATAAGGCGCGTCCGCCAGAAGCTGACCGACGCCCTCACTGAACGGCAACCCTTTTACCGAAGTATCGAGAAATGCCAGCCATTGCCGTCCGGTTAAACCTGCGGCCTTTGTCCTAGGCGACACGCTGATCGCTACGCGCCTGACCAGTACCGATAGATCGCATATAACTGAAAGATTATCCCGCGTTGCGTCCTGTTTGATTTGGGCCAGTATTTTGTTGGCGGTTTTGATCGCAGTCTTACGGGTCAACCTTTTATAAAGCCAAATCGAAAAAACAATCAGCAACGGGATTAATGCCGCCAAGATCCACCAGCCGATAGCCGGAGGCCACCAGCCTATGGCTTCGGGTTCGTGTATATCTTTTAAATCAAGGAGAGTTGAGTTCATTTATCTTAAGCGTTGTATCGGATCGTCTGTGGTACTGCATTGAATAAACGCCAGCCCTATTTTTTTGGCTATCTGTTCCAGCTGATCTAGCCGCTGGGAAAAATGCTGTTGATATTTTACTAGCCGTTGCCGGTCGCCAGTATCGATCACCACATCCCGTTTATCGTCGGTAAAACGATAACGGCCTTTTTCCGGCAAATGGCTTTCCAGCGGATCGTAGATAAAAACCAACACCACCTCGCAATGT
>CAZAUB010000100.1:6395-7973 GCA_964488195.1 uncultured Methylobacter sp.
GTAAACATCTGCCCGCCAATTCTGTCACCATGATGCTGGGCTGCCCACGCCAGCAAACCGGCAAGTTTGGCGGCCAGCACCGATTTAAACATGCCGCGTGTTGCAAAGTGCATCGCAGGTCGGTTATCCACGGAAATAAACACCGGTCTTTCACGTTCTTCCCGAAACACCTTGGTATGGGTTGTTCCGGTGCGCGCCGTGACCCGCCAATCGATACTGCGTATGTCATCGCCCGGTTGATAAACCCTGGCTTCTTCAAACTCCATGCCTCGCCCCTTAAAGCGGGACACATAACCGCCGCTTTGTCCGGCACGTATGGCGGAATGTTTCAGGTTTAATCCTGCCGCAGGTCTTGCCAAATCGATCAACGTTTTTAATGACGCAGCAACCAATTCACTGGCTAAGACTTTGGCCGGATCAGCTTGCTTAGCAAACAACATCAAGGTACGGCAACTCTGGCAATCAGTTCTTTAATGAAATGATCGGTGGTGATGCCTTCCGCCTCGGCTTCGTAAGACAATATCAAGCGATGCCGCAGCACGTCAAAAGCCATATCCTGAATATCTTCCGGGCTGACAAAATCGCGTTGCGCCAACCAGGCTTTGGCTCTGGAACAACGATCCAGCGCTATGCTGGCTCGGGGACTTGCCCCATATTGCAGCCAGGCTGCCAGATCCTGCCCGTAAGCCTCCGGGTTGCGGGTAGCCAGAATAATTTGCAGCAAATAGTTTTCAAGGCTTTCCGCCATATGCAAATCCAGCACTTCATTACGCGCGAAAAACAAAGTCTTTTGTTCAATCGGCTGGAACTGGTCGCCGTTTTTTACCTCGCCGGAACGCGCCTCTGCTCTGGCTAGATGCAAAATACTTTTTTCATGTTCCGCTTTCGGATAATCGATTTTTACATGCAGTAAAAATCGATCTAGCTGCGCTTCCGGCAACGGATAAGTACCTTCCTGCTCGATAGGGTTTTGCGTCGCCATCACCATGAATAATTGCGGCAGCGGGTAGGTCGCCTGTCCTACGGTTATTTGCCGTTCGGCCATGGCTTCCAGTAACGCCGCCTGCACTTTGGCCGGTGACCGGTTGATTTCATCGGCCAGTATCAGGTTATGAAACAAAGGTCCTTTTTGAAATTCAAACGTACCTTGCTGGGGACGATAAATTTCAGTGCCGGTTAAATCGGCAGGTAATAAATCAGGGGTGAACTGTACCCGATGAAAATCACCTTGTATGCCTTTGCTTAATACGTTGATCGCTCGGGTCTTGGCAAGGCCCGGAGCTCCTTCAACCAGAATATGGCCGTCAGCCAACAGGCCGATCAACATCCGTTCAACCAGCACATCCTGGCCGATAATCTGCTGATTGATATAGTTTTTCAAACGCATTAATGCCGGTTGAGCGGTTTTCTTATTGCTGTTTTCTTCTGACATGATGTTGTTTAATCTTAAATCTCAGTACGAAAGCCTTACGCATTAAGCGCTAGGCAGGTTTTATCTGACAAATATAATGTCCGTAAATCATCTTTTCACCGAAAGGTTGCCTATTTTATACAGTTATAGCCCGAGGCAACATAGCG
>CAZAUB010000101.1:0-2847 GCA_964488195.1 uncultured Methylobacter sp.
AATAGGCCTGAGCCTGAGCCTGATTGGCCGGTGTAGAGCCATCGTCGGCGATGATAATTTCAAACGCCGGATCACGCTGGGCAAACAAGCTATCCAAACAACACTCTAATGCGGCCGGCCAGTTATAGGTGGTTACAATAACAGAGATTAAATTCATTCTTAACGGGACTGCCGGTTTTGCAATTCCAGCAATTTAAGGTATTTGTAATAAGCGCCTTCCGCATTGGAAATCGACAGCATCAGCCCTTGCCGTCCATCCAGAATTGCGGCTTTAAGCCAATAGGTGCGAATGAATGTCCAAAGCCCTTTTAAAACAGCTTTGCTTAAGGATGAGCGAACACCCCGCTGGTAGAGCATTTCTGCGCCCAACGTTGAATAGCTATT
The DNA here is from genome assembly GCA_964488195.1 of uncultured Methylobacter sp. GTDB lineage: Bacteria > Pseudomonadota > Gammaproteobacteria > Methylococcales > Methylomonadaceae > Methylobacter_A. The sequence goes on from CAZAUB010000101.1 coordinate 385, forward strand.
CACTTTATGCAAAACCTCATCCAGGTTTATAAAGGCATCATGCAGCAACGGCGAGTGCATCCGTCCGACTTGCCCCTGAACAATAATCCTCTCATGTACGACTGAATCGGTGAATTGACCGCAATCACGACGAAACAACCTTAACACATAATCCGGCCACCAGCCCCCATGGCGCATTTGCCTGCCGCAATAGCTGGAAAGGCGGGGGATTTCGTAGCCATGATAGCCTTCTTGCCGGAGCGCTTTTTCAATCTCCGCCCTTAATTCAGGCGTTACAAGCTCGTCGGCATCGATGGATAAAATCCACTCGCCGCTGGCTTTATCCACGGCGCGTTGCTTCTGAATACCAAACCCAGGCCAGTCTGTTTGATAAACCTTATCCGTATATTGACGACAGATCGTTACCGTATCGTCGTTACTGCCGGAATCCAGCACGATAATCTCATCGGCCCATGAAATCGATTCAAGGCAACGCGCTATATGACCGGCTTCATTTTTTGTAATGATGATTACGCTGAGCATTATTTATATGGATTAGGTAATTTTAAGAAGGCGAAACTTTAGGCAGTCAAGAAAGTAAAATACTTATGAGAAAACTACCCTGGAACCTGGAGGCATCTACTCCCAGGAAAAACCGCCCTTTTGTCTTAGTCCATGCATAGTCATGCCGAATTGAGCAAGCTCTTGCTCACGCCATAGCTTTTGCTGCCGGACTCTTTTTATTTTCTTGAGTTTTCGCTCCAGCCAGCTCTGTTGCAATAAACGGTAATTATAACGGTATCCCAGGCCGTCTTTCTCAGCCAAGCCTCGCTCCTGCTTCATCGCCGATTGCGTAATCGAGCCGTAATGATGCAACCAGGAACTCCCCGTCATGCCAATAGGAATGCCGGCTTTATCCGCCTCGTGAAAAAACATCGTATCTTCATAACCGAGTAACTTAGGAATGGGCTGGAAATACCCGATTTCCAGCCATACCGATTTATGCACAGCGAGGCAAACCGCATGCCGACCGCCAACCCGAAGGGCGTTTTTCATTTTGCTTGAGGACTCGATCGCGAACGCATCGAAATCATAGTCAAGAGGCCCTTCAATGAGTGCCGGCGAGATGATTTTCAGACCATTTTGTTCGGCCGCGTTAATCATATTCTCAATCCAGTCCTGCGATACCAGCACATCGTTGTTCATGATAATCGTCCACTCGGCCTGTAGCGCTAAAGCACCTTGATTCCACGCCACGCCGCAACCCAAATTAGCCCGATTAAAAATACGCCCGCCTAACGGCAGTGTTTCGAGATAACTGCGCGTCTCATCGGTAGATCCGTTATCCACCACCACCAAACGGTTAAGGCCAACGCCGTACTTAATCATGCTATCCACGCACTGACGGGTATATTCCACTTGGTTGTAACAAGCGAAGGTGATGGCGTAGTCTATTTTGTTCATGTTGATTTTATGTGTGTTGGATTGCATGAATGCACGGTGGGATAGGCGCTTACGCAAGCAATCATTATGGCGTCAAAGACGCTCTATTTAGAAAACAAGCATCCCCGTATCTCATAATGTTTATTGTTGAAATTATAAAGCAGGGGGACAATAAAGCAAGCCAGCTTGCATCGACGCTTTTAAACATAGGCGAATAAAAACATAAACATGACAAGGCTAATCATCAAGCTTCGTCTTTTGGCTGCTTTTGCGCGAACGGGCATAGTCAATGAATTCGGCTATGTTGTCCGAACATAACTTATCGACAATTTGCCGGATTTCTTCTTCCGGCCACTCCCACCACGAAGACTCCAGCAAAGCCTGTCTTGTTGGCTCATCAAAGCGCCAACGAACGTTCCGTGCCGGATTACCCGCCATTACGGCATAAGGCTCTACATCACGACTAATGACTGCTCCGCTTGCGATAACCGCACCGTGCCCAATGGTAACGCCGGACAATATCGTACAATTAGCACAAAGCCAGACATCATTGCCAATCACAACATCCCCCCGGCTGCCGCATGGGTTTTTAATATGGCTTGCTTCCGGCAGAAATACTGCAAACGGGTAACTGCTAACCCAGTCAATACGGTGCTGACCACCTAAAAATATCTGCACATTTCCTGCAATCGAACAATAAGCACCTATGCGCAATGTGGTGCCTTCATTCCAATCATGCACAATAGGCATCCCATAAGTACCCACGCCAAGCTCATATTTCGGATAACGCTTACGAAACTTGGCTTGTTGCCGATAAGCCCCTTGTAATTCTGACCTGCCAAACAGTCGTTTCCAGGTTTTTCGAAGGTATTGTTTCAGTTTTCTCATTGGGGAACATTCATAAAAATAGGACAATTAATTAGGAGACTTAGATTCAACTCATCAATGCAAAATAACGGGATTTTTCACCGCGCTGTTGATGAGCCTAGCACTTGATCAACTGCTTCCTTAACAGTTTGTGGCGTCAATAAATCAAGGCAT
>CAZAUB010000101.1:2947-7965 GCA_964488195.1 uncultured Methylobacter sp.
TAGCACTTGATCAACTGCTTCCTTAACAGTTTGTGGCGTCAATAAATCAAGGCATCGACTTCGGCTTTGCTGATGCTGGTCGCAGCCCTCCAAATGACAGGGAACACAATCCGCCTTACCTTGAATCAAGCTGACATTATTAACATGCTGACTACCTATTTTATGAAAAGGATTTATGTTTTGATTAAATCCACAAGGCCAGGGCGCCCATTTTACCGGATTAGTCGGCCCATAAAGCGCAATCACCGGGACTCCGGTTGCGGCAGCCAAATGCGTGATGCCGGTATCGGGCCCGATAAATAATTTTGCCTGGGCAATAATGTGTGCCAGCTGCGCCAACGAAACCCGGCCTGCCAGATTGATGGTATCCTCGGGAAGTTGCCGTTGGATATTGCCGACATAATCAATTTCCTGCTGGGCAGGCCCTCCCGAAAGAACCAGCTTTAAACCCAGTTTTCTGAGATACAGCCCCACCTCTACCCAACCCTCCACAGTCCATTGCTTGTATGTCCACTGCGGATGCGGGTGCAGCACAGCATAGCCGGTGTTATCCGTCAAAAAAGGGAATTGCTTTACCATCTGCTGAGTATTGCCGATCTGCGGCGGAACCAGTGAAAAACACCGTGGAACATTGATCAAATCCAATAATTTAAGGTGTTGCAAGACCGTGTGCGTATCGTCATCATCAAACTCTGTCCAGTGTTGAACAAAAAAACGTTTCCACCAGCCGGTGGTGTTTTTCGGCGGCACTACGGCAACCCGCACCGGCGCTGCCAGTAATGTGTACAAAAAAGGACGGTCGCCGGCCTGCGTAGCGATGGCAAAATCATACTGCCTAAACAATTGGCGGAAAGTGTGCCAATAATCGGGGAACTTGGGGCGATTAGGTGTGGTAATAATATGATTAATATCAGGATTGCCTTCGAGCATGGCAGCCGTATTACGAAACACCAGCACATCAAGCCGGGCATCAGGATAAGCCTGCCGCAACGAGCGAATAAGCGGCGTTGTCAGCAACACATCGCCGAGGTATCGCATTGCGACGACTAAGATTCTTCCCGGCTTGGGTTGTAAGGATTGCTTGCTATTCATTATGGCTGACAGTGGAAAATAGGTAGTGAGTAAGAAGCCGGGGAGAGTAATCTTCAGTTGCTTTTTCAGTCCCGACTGCCCACTCGCCACTCACTAATCTGGTATAGCGGACAACTCTATATAAAAACTATTCGTTTTCGGCACCCTGATAAGCATTTTTCCGCAATTTTCCGGCTATAAACCAATCACGGGCATTCTTCGCAGCTTTTAACACCGGCGCTGCCCCCCCCATAGCCACCGCATCGACCAGACAATACCAAGCAGCGACACCGCTGGGCGGGTTTCCCTGAGGCAAACCCAGAACCGGATCTATTGTCGCCCATTTCCAAGTTCCGACTGCGGTGCCAATTAACTCCAGCCATGTGGTAATAAAAAAAGCCGCCAGATAAACCATCGGTGAACGGCCTTTAAAAAGATAACCCAAAAAAACACAGAACAGCAACGCACCGACGGAATCGCCCTGTTCGGCGTAGCCGCTGATGCCCCAAACCGACCAAGCGCCGCACACCAATACCACCAATGTGGCGATTTCCCTGGCATAGCGCAGGAACAATCCGGAACGGCCCAGAGCAACAGCGGTTAAATAAACCATGCCGTGACCGGGCGGCACATAGGCCGGCACGTTCTCAAACCGGTAGGTGTATCCGCCCATAAAGGGCGATGCGAAATGCTCGCCGATGGTCGCAAAAATGACGGCAATGACAACCTGCATTCTTATTTCCCTGTTTTCACCGAGCAACCAGCCAATCAGAAACACCCAGCCGCAAACACCGAGGGCATTTTGCTTTTCCAAACTCGCATTGGCATCGCTGATCAAGCAGACCGCCACGCAAAAAAAAGTAAACGCCGCTATAAAATAATCCCGTTTTCTATGGGCATAAGCAACGTTAACTTGTGGGAAATGACGTAGCACAACTACCTCTTTAAAATTTTAATTTATTATTGATCCACTATCAGCTAAACCTGCTTCCTAAATTTACACAAGCTGACTATTTACCCCCTAACTCATAGATTTTATTGCCAATTCTACACACCTATTTCTGTGAATATGAACCGCCTACGAGTAGGTATGGATTCACTGAGAAATTCAGCCATATCCTTATTAAGCAAATCAACCTAGCGGCAACAGCCAGTCCTGATAACGGCTCTGGTTATCAATCAAAAATTGAGGGAATTTCTCATTAATTTCTTGAGCCTGAAAGCGACTCTTAGGTTTATGGAAGTCCCGTCCACTATGAATCATCTTTAAAATGTACTCAGGATCCTTAAACTCAGGCTTGTTGTACTCCTGATGAGCCATGCTTTCAATTTTCTTGATAATATTTTCTATCTTGAACATCCATGTAAAATGCCAACCGCCATTCTTAATCTTTTGCGTCCTAAATAATTTAAACAGCTTCCGGTTCAACGAGCGCAAAAGGCCAGCTGACTTATAAATGCGCACACTGGTGGCGTTACTTTTGAAAAAAGTCACAAAATGCCGATAGGTAGTGACTTTAGATCCCGGCCAAAAACGGGATCCGCCTTCACCCAGCCACAGATTATTTAAAAAATAGCCATAGCAATCCTGTTCAAAATCACCGCGCAGATACTTGGGATTATACAAAGCAATTGTTTCGGGCCGAGGGATTTCATCCAAATCGGAAATCAACACCCAATCATCCGGGAGGGCATCAGTCAGGCCATTCTTTAAATAATTGCGCTGATAGTTCTCGTTTTTCCAAAAATCATTTGGGCCTGGCGGTTTATGATCGACTATCAAGTGCCGAATCTTGCTCATGTATTTAGCAAAACGCTCGGGCGAAAAATTGATGGACTTGGATTCACCGGCCTGCGTATAAGTAGCCTCCGAAATGACAAAGACATCAACGACGTCCCATAACGTTTCAAGTCGCAGCTCAAGAATCATGTCTTCATTAAAATAGCAAAAGCAATCGTATATTTTTGGTTTCATGATCAGATTTCAGTAGGACGCTTCCACAGCACAGACGCGCACAAAGCCGCAATCATCAAGCCATAAAATGAATTCGTATATTTCAGAGTAAAAACTTCCTGACTCAAGCCTGTAATCATCAAACCCATAACAAAGCAAAGCCCCATCGCGCTGGCACTTTTAATCCCCTGAGTCGAAGACTTCAGGCCTCGGATAAAAACCAGGCCGGGTACAAAAAACTGCGCCGAGACCGCAATGAATCCAAAGATTCCTGAGCGCAGCATATTGGCAAGGTATTCATTGTGAGGCCCAACACGCTCCATCAAAGAGATAACTTCCTGGGAAAATGCAGATTGAATCTGCGGCATCAACAGTTGTGATTGGTAGCCTAAATCACCATATCCGCACAATGGACTTTGCTTAAATAATACCCACGATATTTGCCAAAACGAAAGCCTAAATCCCGTCGAGGTTTCAGTATTGGTCTTATTTATCCACGAAGAAATTTCATAATAAATACTATTGACTCGAGCATGAAAAAAATCGACAAAAAAATAAAATCCTACGATTGCTACCACACTGATCAAAACAGAGATCAACAACTCCTTCTTGCTTTTTGATTGCCAATAAATGGCTACCCACAAAGCCAGCATCACTGGTTCGGCAATCCAGGCGCTCCGCGTCTGAGATTTCATTTCAAGATAAACCCCAGCTAAAACACCCGCGTATTTCAGAAGCCTTAAAGCCAACCCATCCTTGCTTAATGCATCAATAGAAAAAAGACATAGAAACGCCAAAAGCATCGTATTTATGCCGAATGTATTGGGATCTACGAAATAAGTAGAAAAGCGCCCGCCCCATGCCTGCATTTGAACCGGATCCGAATGCACCAATACCAAAAGGATCAACAGCGATAGCGGGCAGATATATTGAAATACTTGAACAAAATTGATTTCTTTCTTCAACAGCAACAGAAAAACCGGCACTGACAATAACATTCGAAATGGCCCGTCATAAGGCTTAGCAACCACATCTTGGCGCAATAATTGACTGATCAGGATAGCCAAAAAACCTGATGCAAGCGCAACACTAACAGCCCACTCAGTACCGCTGATATTTTTGATTCGCCATTCCGAGCTCGGCAAGCGAAAAAAGTGAACTAAAGCTAAACCGAACAGGAGAATGGTTAACGTATTCGTCCACCCTCTTAATACCAAATACAAGAGTGGGAAAAGCGTCAAGGCCGAAACAAGCAGAACATTTTCAATCCCGGCTGATTGATCGCCATTAATTATAAGATTTGATTTCATATTGAAATTATTTTGCGAAACTGTCTGTAGCCGTGAAACTACCTTTTGCGATACCTAAATAGGAGTATTTTCCACATGAAATGCTTTTAAATTATACTTACCGATCCCCGCTCCTGCAACGCCAACCACTTCGGCACTTCACCAAAGCGACACAGCCATCTATTATATAAAGGTAGATCCACTCCAAGGTGCAATCCTTGTGCTCATACAAACATCCAGGCTATTACAGCATATCTGCCAAACTTACCTAACAATATAACTAAACAGGCGGGCAACAATGGAAGCCTTAGCCATCCGCCAGCAAAACACAATGCATCCCCGACTACCGGCAACCATGTAAAAAACAGCGTCCAGATACCTTTTTTTCTTACCACATCCAGCGCTTTCTGTTTGTTTTCTGATAAAAGCGTGGCCACTGGAAACTTTTTAGCCGCCAGCACACCCAAGCCCCATGTTGTCATAGCACCCAGCGTGTTACCTATCGTGGCTACGATAACTACAAGCTCAACCTGATAATGTCCTGTCGCTACCATATAAGCCAAAACGGCTTCTGAGCCGCCTGGCGCTATCGTTGACGATATAAATGCGCTGATAAACAGCCCGCCTATTTCAAGTCCTATGTCTTGCACTTTTCCCTCAAAAAAAGCCCCTGCGCTCAACAAAGAGTGCAGGGGCTCATGTTG
>CAZAUB010000102.1:0-7962 GCA_964488195.1 uncultured Methylobacter sp.
CTGGTTTACCGTGCGCTGGTGCGGGCTAAAGTGTCCTTATTGCGCATGGCGCAGCAACCCGGTGACGATGCCGCCGCCAAACAATCGCGTTACGAATACGCAGCTTTTGCCGATCTGGCCGAGCGTTTTACCAAACCCCGACCAACCGTTCTGATCATTACCCACGGCTATTCAGGCTCCGGCAAATCGACTTTGGCCGGTCAACTTGCCGAACAAATTGGCGCATTCCAGGTACGCTCGGACATAGAACGCAAACGGCTGTTCGGCTACCGGGCATCGGCACAAACCGGTAGCGGCATTGATGACGGACTTTATACCCAAGAGGCCAGCCTAAAAACTTACCAGCATCTTAAAGATCTTGCCCAAGCCGTGCTTGAAGCCGGTTTCCCGGTCATTATCGACGCAGCTTTTCTTAAATCCGGGCAACGCGACTTGTTTCGACAGCTTGCGGCTGGCTGCGGCGTGCCATTTCATATCATTGCTTTTCAAGCGTCAGATCAAGAATTGTCCAGACGCATCAAACAACGGCAAGACGATGCTTCGGAGGCGACAATGGCCGTGCTGCATCAGCAACAGCAATCGGCGCAACCGCTGTCGGAACAAGAACAATCCGATGCAATAATGATTAATACCGAGAGCGACAATGCCTTGGAAACCCTGTTGGGTAGCTTTGACTGTTATTTGCAATAACTTGGCGGGACTCTAAGAAAATTCTTTGTTGGCAGTATGTGTAACATCAGAACATAATGCAGCTAAGCATGTTAGGCGTAAACCCTAACCCAACACATTGCGTATAAATGTTGGGTTACGCTCACGCTAATCCAACCGACAGCACTACTTTGCCTTTAGGAGGCTAAAATGAATGAAGATACATTAAATTTAGAAATCAGAAAATATCTCAAAAATGTCGGCATCACATCACAACGTGAGATCGAACATGCCGTACTCAAAGCCGTTGAAGCCGGAAAGTTGAACGGTTCCGAGACCCTAGAAATCAAAATGACCTTGGAATCCCCTGCTCTTGGCGTCAGCCATTGCATCGAGGGAAAAATAGCGCTTGAATAGATGCTTGAATAGATATAGGACAGAGGACAAAACCATGAACGAGCACTTGAAATTAGTCAGAGAATTCCACGACACATTTTCTTTTCCGCAAGCAGAACAGGGGGCAAATGTGCGGCTATCCGATATGGATGTTGTTATGCGTCAAGCCTTACTGATGGATGAAGGCAGCGCGGCTTTAAAGGCGATTAAAGCGGGCGACATGGTTGAAATATTGGCCGGACTGGTTAATCTTGCCTATTGTGCATTGGCAGGTGTTGCTATGCAGGGAGATGATGTTACAGACCATCCGGTAACATGGCGGCATGATGGATTTGTCGTATCTATCATGCGTGTCCTGTCTGAAAAAATCAATAATTGCACCTCCGGCAGCGCTGATGATTATTCAGCGGTTTATTGTTTGTGCGCTCATTTAGCGAGCAGTTTTATCAATGCAGATTTCGATAAAGCCTTTCACATGATCCATAATGGCAAAATGTCAAAACTGGTTAAAGCGCCCGATTTGAGTGAGTGCCTTTTTGAATAACATCAAACGACTATTCATGAAGGATGGAGAATTATGATGGGGGGTTGCCTGAATTTAGCCCCCCCCAAAAAAATACATCGTTCCAACGCTCTGCGTGGGAACGATGTAATCTGAAAATGATCTTAGACTCAAGTTCGCCATGGGTGCGCTGGCAAATCAGAAACGCCGATTGCTTCAGCCCCGGCTTTGGCAACTCGATGATCGTTTTCTACCGAGCTGCCACTGACCCCGATAGCGCCAATTAGAACGCCATCTCTGTCAACGATAGGAACACCTCCAGGAAAGGTAATCAGCCCGTCGTTGGAATGTTCAATCCCGTAAAGCGGCCCGCCCGGTTGCGATAGCTGACCGATTTGTCCCGTGTTCATGGCGAAGAAACAAGCTGTCTTGGCTTTCTTGATGGCAATGTCCACACTGCCTACCCAAGCATTGTCCATCCTCACGAACGCCTTTAAGTCAGCGCCGGAATCCACTACAGCGATACACATTTGCGTACCGATTTTTTTTGACTCGGAAATTGCCGCAGCCATTGCCTGTTCGGCCAGTTCATATGTTACATGCATGATCTATTCTCCTAGATTCTTTATCAAAATTGCCTGACAGCTTAATGATATGCCTTTTTTGCTTTATTTTGGAAAAATCATTTCTTCCGGACGAATGAGATTGTCGAATTCTTCTTCGGTCACAAAACCGCCGGAGACTGCCTCTTCACGTAGCGTACTGCGATTTTTCAAAGCCAGTTTCGCAATTTTGGCCGCATTGTCGTAGCCAATGCGCGGAGCCAGGGCGGTTACCAGCATCAGCGAATTTTCCATAAGCTCGGCAATACGGTCAACATTCGGCTCAATACCCGCAACGCAATGATCGGTAAAACTCATCGCAGCATCGCCGATAAGGCGGATGGACTGGAGTACGTTATAAATAATGACCGGCTTGAAAACATTGAGCTCCAAATGTCCTTGCGCTCCGGCAAAGGTGACGGTGGTGTGGTTACCCATAACCTGCGCGCAAACCATCGTCATCGCTTCACATTGGGTCGGATTCACCTTGCCCGGCATGATCGAAGAACCGGGTTCATTTTCAGGCAGCGACAGTTCACCGATGCCGGAGCGCGGGCCTGAACTCAACAGGCGAATATCGTTGGCTATTTTATTGAGGCTGACCGCAATGGTGTTTAACACCCCGGAGATTTCCACCATCGCGTCGTGCGCGGCCAGCGCCTCGAATTTATTGGACGCCGAGACGAAAGGCAGCTGGGTAAACTTCGCAACCTCTGCGGCAAACTTGCCGCCAAAACCCGGTTTCGAGTTCAGACCGGTGCCAACAGCAGTGCCGCCTTGCGCCAGGGGATACAGTCGTTTGAGACTGTCGTTAATCCGGTCGATACTCAGCTGTACCTGAGCGGCGTAACCGGAAAACTCCTGACCCAATGTAAGCGGAGTTGCATCCTGCAAATGCGTTCGCCCTATCTTGATTATTTCACTCCATGACTGGGATTTGTCCGAAAGCGCGCGGTGCAAATGTTGAAGCGAGGGAATCAGTAAGTGGTGCAACTGCTCGACCGTAGCGATATGCATGGCCGTTGGAAAAGCATCATTTGAAGATTGGCTGCGGTTGCAGTGATCGTTCGGATGAACCGGCGTTTTAGATCCCATAACGCCGCCAAGCCGCTCGATAGCCAGATTGGCAATCACCTCGTTGACGTTCATGTTGGATTGAGTGCCGGAGCCGGTCTGCCAGACGACAAGGGGAAAGTTGTCGTCCCTGTTGCCGTCGATAACTTCCTGAGCCGCAGCAGCTATGGCGTAGCCGATTTTTTCATCGATATTGTTCAGCGCGATATTCGATAATGCGGCGCAATATTTGACGATGCCCAGCGCACGGATCAAAGGACGAGGCATTCGTTCATTGCCGATTTTGAAGTTAATCAGGGAACGCTGGGTTTGTGCGCCCCAGTATTTGTCGACTGGCACTTGTATCGGGCCGAAAGAGTCGGTTTCTGTGCGGGTGTTGTCGGTGGTTGTTTTCATGCGTTGTCCTCTGTGATTGGGTTGCGGCATGGACAGACTCTAGCCGGGCGCTTGCTGTGCGGTCTGCTCCAGGGCTGAAATTTTTGCTTTTATGTCGGTGATGCGCTTTGAATATCGGTCGTGGCTCAACGCGGCTTGCAGTCGTTCCAATAAAGGCAAACATTCCCGGTAGGCAGCCAGTGCCTTATCATAGTGCTGTAAGCTGTTTTCACAATCGGCCTGCTTTTCTAGTGAGATGCTTAAATCTTGCAATACTTGGGGTGTAGCGCCTAGGGTTGCTTGTAACTTACGAAAAATCTGTAGACTTTCTGTATAGCCAATTAAAGCCGGTTTATAACGCCCTAAGGTTTTATCTATATCGGCTACCTTACTTAACGAGACACTTAAATCCCGCAACACTTGCGGTGTAGCACCCAAGCTTGCTTTTAACTCACGACAAATCTGTAAACTTTCTGTATAGCCCGTAAAGGCCTCTTCATAACGTCCTAAGATTTTATCTATATTGGCTACCTTTTCTAACGAGACACTTAAATCCCGCAGCACTTCGGGTTTAGCTCCTAACCTTGCTTTTAACCCACGGCGAATCTGTAAACCTTCTGTATAGCCCGTCAAAGCCTCCTCATAGCGTCCTAAGGATGTATCTATATCGGCTACCTTTCCTAACGAGACACTTAAATCCCGCAACACTTCGGGTGTAGCGCCAAGGCTGGCTTCTAACTCGCGGCGAATCTGTAAACTTTCTGAGTATCCCGTTAAAGACGCTTCAAAACGTCCCAAGGTTTTATCTATATCGGCTTTCTTTTCTAAGAAAACACTTAAATCCCGCAACACTTCGGGTGTAGCGCCCAGGCTGGCTTCTAACTCGCGGCGAATCCGTAAACTTTCTGCATAGGCTTGGTGGGCTTCATCATAACGCCCTAAGGCCTGCTCTATTCCACCTAGGCTGTTTAAAGCAAGGCTTAAATTGCGCAAAGTCGGGGCGGTTTCGCCTTCATCCTTAATCATGTTGTGACTGAGTGCAATAAGTTGCTGGGCGAGAGTTTCTGCCAACGGCCATTGCCCTGAAGCTAAAGCAGCCTCAAACGCATGACCAGTCACTAAAAACAGTTCGCTATCGGCTATGGAGGTGTGCCTTACCCGCTGCCATTCACGGATTTCAGGACTGGATAATGCCTGTTCGTTGAGAATTAAAGGCTGATCTTCTTTAACGTGAGCGATGCGGTCATGATTAATGCGTAGCGTCGGCATGACTTTGGCAGGCCGCAATTCATCGGTATGGCTTCTAACTGACCATAAATCAGGGGCGATTTCTCGCAAGCGGCTTTTATAAGCCAAAGGCAACAAAATGATAAAGGGACGCGGATAGTCCTTCCTGATGATGTCGCGCCTTTCATTGAATCGGGCAAAAAAATTATCTAGGGCTTTTTGCCACTCTGGCGAGCGGTGATGATGCAATTCCAGCCAGCAAGGAACCACAGCATGAGGAATCAGTGTGTACTGTAACTCGTTAAAAATATCCTGAGTTAAAGTTTCAGGTTGCAAAGGACGTAACACATGTAACTTAGAAACACGCCCCTGAAGTTGGCTTTGCAGCCGGTGTTTAAAGCTTTCCGCCAGTAACGCATCCTCGACAAACAGCACAATCAGGCTAAACCGTTCCGCCCACTCGACATGCCGACTCAGTTCTTGCCATTGTTCCTCTTCCTCGGCCGATAACAGCCGCTCCGCCTCCACGCTTATCTCCTGATTTCTTCTCGAAGCAAAGGATGCACGTCATACCAATCATCGCCGTTACGATAGTTGAGCACTAATTTGGTATCGAAAAAACGCGCCAGTGACGGAAGCTCGTCAATAGATTGCAATTCGGCTTCTTTGGAATCGGCAATTTTAATCAACCATTGTTTGTCATCTTCCGCTATCGGCAACATTTCGCGGCGCGAATGATTAAGCGTTTGCTCAATAACGCTATCGGGTATCGGACATTCGCCTCTGTTTTTGGAACTGGCTTTGACCAAGCTGTCACGAATCAGACGAAAAAAATCCCGTAAATCACCGCCCGATGCTTGCGCCAACTTATCAAGCTGAGCTTCGCTAAAAATAGTTTGCCACGGTGTTGTCGGACAACGTCTTTTAATAAACTCGCGCATAATGGCTAAACCCGCCGAATCGGTTTGATTGTCTTTTTTCTGCACATGAATGCAGGGTAAGGTACAACCTAAATTACAGCCTAACTGCCGACCTAAACCGGGAACCAAGGGCGTTAAGTACGGCGGAATGGTGTAAATAATATGCAGCATCGGAATTTGCAAGCTGTTGGCATGTCCTGAAAACAAATTTTCTACGCTTTTATAAACTTCATTGGCTCCATCCACGCCTACGCCGCGCAGTTGTTCTACTGAATCGACCAGCAACACCACTTTTTTATTGGGATCTTGGGTTTCTTTGCGAACCAGCTCGACGACTTCTTGAGCAAAACCATGTGCATCTTTAACAATTCGGGCGACATGACCGCGCAAGCCTTGCTGTAATTGTTGTTTAAAACTGGGGTCATCTTTTAAGGAGGCTTTAAGTCCTTTGACGTCAATCCCGGAAATTTGTATTTCGCTGGTCAGCACATCGCCTAGCCGTTCAAGATAACCGCGGTGATGTAGTGATTTGTTAAAACGTTGCTCAACCGCTTCACTTAAAGCCGCCATAATTGAAATCAAAAAATCACTGATTTCTACGGATGTGGTGAGATTCATGTAATCGCGCATATCCAGCAAAAACACTTCGCACCCGTCTTCAATCAGCATTTTCCGTAACCGCCTAAACTCGGTACTTTTGCCGCTACCTCGTTGCCCGGTAAATAAATTGACGCTTTGCGATTGGCTAAAACTAATACGCTCGGCTAATTCGGCAATCGGGTCATCAGCGGTAGCTTGTAAAAAAGGATAATAGAACGGATGGTCGGGTTCTAAAGGAACATCTTCCAAATTATTGAAGAGTGCTTTCAACAGCTCACGTTGCTCATTGGCCGACATAAATAAACTCGTTTAGGTTAGTTAATACGCATTATAGGTTATTGCAAAAGCAAAAGGGAGTAAGTTGATAAACGAGGTATCCGGTTGAGATTGTTATTTCATTCGCATGCAGCAGCGGCCTTTTAGACTTGGGAACCAAGCGTAAAAGGATTTATGCTAGGATGATAACATTGATTAGCTGAGGAATACCCCATGAACCTAGCCGAAACTATTTATCAACACAGTCTCAACCTCCCTGAAACCGCTGCCCGTGAAGCGCTGGATTTCATCGAATTTCTGGAACAACGTTACGCGCCGGTATCGGCCAACACAAAACAGCAGAACGATACCGAAGCCTTTCTCGCTGCCATAGCGGGTGGCTTGAGCGAAGATTTCCCCGATGACATTAGTGACGAAGATTTGGGTGTTGATGTGCAGCGCGAGGCATTGGACTAATGAACTATTTGCTGGATACCAATGCGGCCATTGCATTGCTGAAAGAGCATCCTCAGATGCTGCATCATGTGCGCCGCGTTGGCCGATCCGCGTTGCGCGTCTGTGCGCCGGTTGAAGCTGAGTTATGGTTTGGCGTAGCCAAGAGCGCTCGACAGGAACAGAATCGCGCCCGTTTGCTCACCTTGTTGGAATGGTTGCCAAGTTTACCTTTCGCGGGTCAAGCGACGTAGCGCTTTGGCGACATCCGTGCCCATTTGGCCAGCCAAGGCACGCCCATTGGCCCCTATGATTTGCAGATTGCAGCCATCGCCGTTGCCCACGACCTGACCGTTGTCACCCATAACACCCGTGAGTTTGCCAGAGTACCCGGTTTAAAGCTGGAAGATTGGCTGTTGTGAGTTTTGCTAATAATCTGTCGGACGTTTGCATTTTGGGGATATTTAACAGATTTAGTGGTACCAATAGATTTTCGTACAGGTAGCAATTTTGCTTACTCCCGTTGTTTGTATAGTATGAACTGCAAAGCTTGATGAATATATGGCAACGCACCTTGATGAAAAAAAACCGGTCATGAGAATAGCTTTGAGAACATTCTCCCTGGTACGGAATGATTGGGTGTTGCTTGGTTCAGCTCGACATCGCGTTCACGTTGCACCATTTCATTCACATGAATTTTTAAACCAAAATTAAGCTCTCGATTACCTCAAGATAGAATCAAAAACCTTGACGCAACAACAGATACAGGTTAAAGCTATCTTCGATTGTTAATTTTTTCTAGCCTATAAGCATAGGTATACACACAAATCGTATCACCGTCATTCCGGCAGGGATTGCCGGAATCCACGACTGCATGGATGCAGGAGGTAGAGCAACGCAGGAGCAGTTG
>CAZAUB010000103.1:0-7905 GCA_964488195.1 uncultured Methylobacter sp.
ATCCGTGTTCCCATAATAAGTAGTCCCACCTAATCTATTGTTTCAACCCAGCGACAACGCTCATTCACAACCTTGGCGGTATTCTTGTTGCCTATGCCTTTGGCGATCAGTGCAACCACTCGATCATCGGTATCATAACCTACGTGCGCATCGAGAGGATTGGCGAGCTTGCCAAGACCGAATGCATCAAAGATAGTCGCTACATTGATGTTAATATTGGTGGCGTCTATGCATAACCTTGAATCCAGATACTTTTCTACAAAGCCGTGCGGAATTGCATAACTTAATAGATCGTTGGGATCACTGAAGGCAATGATCGGCGTTTTAGCCAGCATGCGTTGATTATACTTTTCGCCGTTCGCCTGACAATACGCGGCTTTTTGATTGCTGACTTCAGGCATTTTACGGCCTAGCTGCAACATGGGCAGTTGATTGGACATCATATAGATGGGGATTTCTTTGTTTTTTAACGCTGCACCGAAATCGGGGTCGCGCTGATCCAGTAAGGACGCAATACGCTGCATGCCATCAATGGTGATGCGGCTGCCCAGGCTGTGTGAAATAAAGGCATACTGGTCAATCAGCATGTTCACTGCGGCGCTGTCATCGTTAAATGAACAGGCTTGTGTCACATCGTCAGGCAAATCATCCCAATTACTTTTGGTCATCCAGCAGAAAGATTGGCCGAATGAAACCAGTATATCTTCCCTGCTCTCGCCCAGATAAATGATTGGATCAGGGCCGGTATCATTAGAGAACTTTTTCATCAGGTTATTTACTTCGGCTCTGCGGAACGAATATTCTCCTGAATTATCATAGGCTAACACTTCTTTTTGCTTGGCGGTAATGACAGACCAGGTTAATTCGTAGAACAGCAATTCCTTGCTTCGGTCTTTGCTTAATAATCGATTAATTCTTAAGTTGCCCAAGTTTTTGCTGGAATCAAGCCGACTGGTTAATGTGATATTTTTGTACTGGGCTGACATCACCGGCAAATCCAGCTCTTTTGCCAGTTTTTCTAAAAATTGCGTGGAGTATCCCGGCAAATGATCACCTACTCCATGCACCATCAGCACTTTCATTTTGCCTTGCTTGTTGTCCAGAAATGGCGAAAGTCCTTTAAAGGATTTTCCCCATATTTCGCAAAGACGGGTATCGACCGATTGCTGTTTTTCAAAAAAAGCTTCAGCGATACCTTTGCCCAGACTCGCGCAGCCGCTTAGTTGGGCCGTGGTAATAAGTAGTAAAAATATGTTAACAATGTGTTTCATGGGTAATTTTATTAACCGGGCTTTGTGGCTGTCACCAGCGCGTTGACTTCGAGTCTGCTAGTAAGGGTAATGTCTGAAAATCCGGCATCACGTAGCTGAGCTAACGCTACCGATTCACGCATGACGTGATTTTCCGATTCGTCGCTAAACAAATGCACTATCCAGTGTTCCAATACGTCCAGCTTGTTAATCTGGGATAACACTTTGAAATAACCGCTGACTTCATGCTGTATGGTGCGCGTATGCTGGGAAACATCGTCCAAACCGTAACGGTCGCCGTTAATGAATTGACCGCCGGGTTTTAACACCCTGAAAATCTGCTGTATGACTTCCTTCCGATAGGTATTGAGAAAGTTGTGCAAGGTATAGGCGCTAGCCACTATATCGACGCTGTCGGTGGCAATGTTTGTTAGCGCCGTCAAGGCATCATCGCCGCAAAAAGCCAGTTTGCCTTCTGTCGCCCATTTGTGCAGGTGTTTTTCGGCCTGCTCCTGCATGACCGGCTCGTTATCGATGCTTAAGATGTTGAGCTTATCCGATGCGTTTAACAGCGCCAAGGTGGTAATGCCGGTGCCGCCGCCAAGCTCGACAACGCTGAGATTATCGGTTGTTTGCGCGGCATAATCAGAAGCCGCAACACCTACCAGGCGGCTCATTTTTGTTGCTAAGGGACAGATCAGGTTGAGCAACTCGTAATCCTGGCCGATGACGCCGGAAAACATCGCATCGAATTGTGCTTTGTCGGTCATTATAATTTAGCTTGCTGTTTGCGGTCGAAGGCGGCCATTTGCTCGGCTGTGGCTTCGGTTTGAAATTTATCTTTCCACTCGTTATATGGCATGCCGTAAACGATTTCCCTGGCCTGTTCGTAATCCATCGTTATGCCCCGCTCTACTGCTTCGGCCATATACCATTTAGCCAGGCAGTTTCTGCAAAAATCCGCCAATATCATTAAATCGATGTTTTGAACGTCGGTGTTTTTTTGTAAATGACTGACTAAACGCCTGAATGCAGCGGCCTCTAATTCAGTTTGTGTGTGTTTATCCACGAATCTGCTCCAAAAATAATCGTTATTTTAACAGAAACAGTTATTCAAGCATGTACATTCCTCACCAAAGATTTTACAATGCCCTATAGTTAGATTTGCGTAACAACTTGCTCCATATATTATGAAAATTCATAGTTCATCATTACATTCGCCCTCAAGCCTTAACCAGAAAGTTGGTAAGAATAATAGTGCGCAAAATAATGAACCATCTGTCGCAAAAGATGCTCAAAACAAAAAAGTTAATCTACCCCTACCCTCTTCAACTGAAGAAATTAAAAAAACACTGGTTAATGTTGATTTGACTAGCCAAAACAATATTATCAAGCCAACCGACTCACGAACCTTAAGAGCGCTTTCCGCCTACAACCAGGAATTTAAAGCGCCGCAGCAAGCTAAACTTGCTCAATCGATAACAGGAATAGATGTTCACGCCTGATCACCCTACTTTCATCAACTAAATGAAACAGCTTTTCGAATTTTTCCCGATCCTTTTATTTTTTGTTGCATTTAAACTTTACGACATTTATGTCGCTACCGCTGTTGTCATTGTGGCAACCATTATTCAGGTAGCTTACGCCTGGTTTAAATACCGCAAGGTTGAAACCATG
Organism: uncultured Methylobacter sp.; assembly: GCA_964488195.1. Lineage (GTDB taxonomy): Bacteria > Pseudomonadota > Gammaproteobacteria > Methylococcales > Methylomonadaceae > Methylobacter_A. The sequence continues at coordinate 2,928 of CAZAUB010000103.1, forward strand.
CAATGGATTACCTTAGGGTTGATTCTGGTGATGGGCGGGGCAACCCTCTATTTGCAGGATGAGCAATTTATCAAATGGAAACTGTCCATCATAGAATGGCTGTTTGGCGTTGCCTTTTTGGGCAGCCAGTTTGTTGGTAAAAAACCCTTCATTGAAAAAATGCTGTCCGGCAGCTTAACCTTGCCCGCATTGATCTGGAAACGATTGAACACAATGTGGGGCTGCTTTTTCATCAGTGTAGGCTTTATCAATATTTATGTGATGTACAATTACAATACCGATGACTGGGTTACCTTTAAAACATTTGGCGTACCGGCTTTGATGGTTGTTTTTATTTTGCTACAAATGATTTTTTTATATAAGTACATCCCCGATACAGAGGAATAAAACGTGCTATACGCCATTATCAGTGAAGATGTAGCGGATAGCCTGGAGAAAAGGCTGTCAGTGCGCCCGGCGCATATCAAGCGACTGCAAGAACTACAAGATGCCGGAAGATTGGTTTTGGCAGGCCCTCATCCCTCAATTGACAGTGATAACCCAGGGGCCGCCGGATTTACCGGGAGCCTTGTGGTTGCCGAGTTTGATAGCCTGACCGATGCCCAACAATGGGCGGACGTTGATCCCTATATCGATGCCGGGGTTTACGCCAAGGTTACCGTTAAACCATTTAAAAAGGTCTTTCCACAATGACATCAGAATTAATTAGACAGCTGTTAAATGATTCCTTTAGACCTGAGCTTTTGGAAGTCATTGATAACAGTGCGGCTCATGCCGGACATGCAGGCGCACGTAGCGGCGGCGGTCATTATCATGTTACTATCGTCGCTGAAATTTTTGAAGACAGATCTTTAGTTCAGCGACACCAGCTTATTTACAACGCGCTGGGCGACATGATGAAACAACAAATTCATGCCTTAGGCATTAATGCTCTTTCCCCCTCTGAAGAAACCAAAGGAAGATTATAAATGAAAAATAAATTCATCCCCTTGCTTGTTGTCGGCACAGCTTTGCTTGCCGGTTGTAATCAAGAAAAAGCCGCTGATACCGGCAGTACTCCTGCTGCAACCGCAGCACCGGCGATTGATAAAGCCGATGCCATTGCTGTTGTCAATGGCCAGTATATCGCCAAATCGACGCTTGAAGCGTTGGAAAAAGAAATCGCCGAGCGTAGCCACGGACAAACTTTTCCTAAAGAAAAACTGATTGAAGAACTGGTTCAGCGTGAATTGCTGGTTCAGGATGCCACGCAAAAGCAACTGGACAAGTCGCCTGAACTCCTGGCGCAGCTTGAGGCCGCTAAAAAGGCATTACTGACACAAGCTGACTTGCAAAACTTTATCAAAGCCAATCCGGTCACTGAAGCAGAAATCAAAGCTGAATACGACAGCAAAATTGCCGCTGAAAAGGGAACAGAGTTTAAAGCGCGTCATATCCTGGTTAAAACCGAAGCAGAAGCTAAAAAATTGATTGCTGAATTGGATAAGGGGGCAGATTTTGCCAAATTAGCCAACAAGAATTCATTAGATGCTAAAGAATCACAAAATGGGGGCGATTTAGGTTGGTTTTCTGCTGGACAAATGGTTGCTCCTTTCTCTGAAGCCGTGGCCGCACTGGAAAAAGGCAAATACACCAAAGAACCGGTTAAGACCCAGTTTGGCTTTCATGTGATTTTAAAGGAAGACTCCCGTGCGCTAACTCCTCCTTCATTGGAAGCGGTTAAAGAGCAACTTATGCCTTTCCTGCAACGCAAAAAAGTTCAGGGCATGATAGAAGCATTGCGTAAACAAGCCAAAGTAGAAATATTGGTGCCGTTGACCGACGAACAACCAAAGGCAGCTGAAGCGGCTCCTGCTACCGCAGAGCAACCTGCTACAGTGGAACCAGCCAAAGCAGCTGAAGAAAAACCAGCCGCTCCTGCGGCAGCAGAACCAGCCAAAGTAGTTGAAAAACCGGCACCCGCACCTGCAGAACCCAAAAAATAGTATTACGTTATACAAAAAAAGGGCGGTTTATCCGCCCTTTTTTATGTAATTTTTTCCAGATACTGCACTATAAACTGCACACTGCGATTTCCCCTGAATTCATTGATGTCCAGTTTATAAGCTGCTTTGATATGCCGTAACCCCAGCCAGTTCTCCGGCTGATCCACATAAAAAGCAATCGCATCGATTAATAACTCGCCGAACGGTTTTCTCAGCACTAATTTAAGATGGCGCTGCCCGACGATACGCGATTGAATAACATCAAAAACACCATCAAAAACCGGCTCGGGGAATTCCTGCCCCCAGGTACCGGCGTTTTGCAATAAATCGACAAATTCAATGGTCATCTCCTTTTCAGTCAGCTCGCCATCGGAATAGATTTTCTGCTCCAGATCGACAGTTGCCAGACGCTTTCTGACCATTTCATCAAAAGCCAGGGCAAAAGGCGGATAGTCATGCATTTTCAAGCTCATACCTGCGGCCATCGCGTGCCCCCCAAATTTACTCAGCAATTTAGGGTGAGCAGCGGCAATATCGCTCAGCACATCACGAATATGAACGCCGGGGATAGAGCGCGCAGAACCTTTAATCTCATCTTTTCCGGTAGGCGCAAATGCAATAACGGGGCGATGCAGCTGGTCTTTAATCCGCGATGCCAAAATGCCGATAACACCCTGGTGCCAGTTTGCATCAAACAGGCAAACCCCCGCAGGCAAATGGTGTTCATCTAGTGTTTTCATCTTGCTTAACAAGGCCATGGCCTCGTTTTTCATTTGCCCTTCAATCTCCCGCCGGTCATTGTTCAGCTCATCGAGTTGCAGCGCCATTTGTTTTGCCAGCGCAGGATCATCGGTCAGCAGGCACTGAATCCCCAACGACATATCATCCATACGCCCGGCCGCATTTAGCCTTGGCCCCAGCGCAAAACCCAAATCGCTGGCAAAAATGGCTTCAGGCTTTCGGCCCGATACATCGATCAGCGCATTTATGCCGGGATGCGATCGCCCCGTGCGTATTCTCAATAAGCCCTGATGCACCAAAACCCGGTTGATTTGATCCAGCGCCACCACGTCGGCGACCGTACCCAATGCGACATAATCCAGCAGCTGGGCAAGATTGGGTTCCTGAATTTGGTTTTGTTCGAACCAGTTTTGCTCTCTTAACCGGCTCCTTAAAGCCATTAACACATAGAAAATAACGCCGACACCGGCAAGTGCGCCGCTAGGGAATTTATCATCGACCAGATTGGGATTTACGATCGCATCTGCAACAGGTAATTCATGGCCCGGCAAATGATGATCGGTAATCAGGACTTTTATGCCCAGGTCTTTGGCTACCCTAACCCCGTCGATACTCGATATGCCGTTATCGACGGTAATAATGACATCAGGGTTTTGCAGCTGAACCAGATCGACAATTTCAGGCGTCAAGCCGTAACCGTATTCAAACCGGTTGGGCACGACAAATGTTACCTCCCCTGCCCCCAATAATTGCAAGCCCTTGATAGCCACCGCACAACTGGTTGCGCCGTCGGCATCAAAGTCGGCCACAATACAAATCCGTTGTTGCTCATTGATCGCCGTGATTAAATGTCCCACCATCTCTTCGATGCCCGATAACAGCCACGGCGATGGAAGTTTTGCCAGTGTCCTGTCCAGATCCGCTTCCGAAGTTAAACCCCTGGCTAAAAAGATACGTTCCAATACCGGATGCATTTCACCCAGGTTAGTGCGTTTTTTTACGACCGGACGTGTGACTATGATTTTTTTAACGCCTTGATAATACATCGGCTTCTCAATAAAAAAGCCGACGGTTTGTCGGCTTTAGATTATTTGTTCGTTCGTTGTTGAGTTTGCTGTGCTTTCTTTGATTTCTCATTCTTTACCAAAGTTTCAGGATGTTCCCAGTCTGTGCGTTGGGATTGTGCCTCAACATAGTTACGAAACTCGTATAGTTGTTGCAACATGTTATTCTGCTTAAAAGAAAGAGCAACCATCATGATAGTCATTAATCCTCGATAGAAGTAATCCCATGCGTTTTCTGTGAACTCAGGAATTCGCGGAGTACCCAGCATTCCAGACACATTGAATTTAGGTGGACTTCCTCCATACATATCCATAACATGCGTTGACGCAGCATGAACGTAACCAGAGTAAGCTTGAGTTAACGTCCTATGTAATTCTTGGTTGTCACTTGGGTTCAGTTTTTGCTCTGGAATCCGAGCAATTGCAGCATGGATTTTTTTTCGTGAAATTGTTGGACGACATTGTATTGACAAAAAAGCACTGTCTGGATTATCAAATTCTTCTTGATAAAATGCGTCAAGATATTGTTTATGAAGTTCTGTTATTTCACCCGTCCGAACTGCTTGGCAAAGAAACAAAATATCTTCGTTGAATTCTTCAAGCATTCTAAATATCGCACCTAACTCCTGAACATATCCCGACCTGAGCAAGACTAGCGATGCTTTTAGACCACTTATCAATCTCGCACACTTCTGGACTACAGCAGCTTCCACCGATTTATCTTTGTAACGGAAGACAGGATAAGAACCATGTAAAACAAAAACAGGTGGAGGTATGAGTGTCTCAATCGTTTGAAACGCATTTTCCATAACATCTGCTATTTCTTCGTAAAGTTTAAACATTTTCCGCCTAATCTTGAATTGAACGGCTTTTCACAAAAACCAATAATTGAAGCCCAATGAAATATATACGACATCATTCGGCAGATAATTTACTTCATCTGCCGTATAAAAAAAGCTAGCAGATTTTTATCCGTGTTTATCAGTAAAATCCGCGTCATCCGTGTTCTATTTTTAAATCACAAACAATCCAAAATAGCCCGCTTAACCGCATCCAGACTGGCTTCAATCGTCACCGGATGTGCCGCCGCACATTGCGATATAGCCGTATCAGGATCTTTCAAGCCATTACCAGTTAAGGTGCAAACAATTTTACTGCCTTCGGGAATTTTTCCGGAAATAATGTCTT
>CAZAUB010000104.1:0-1277 GCA_964488195.1 uncultured Methylobacter sp.
CCATCCATGGAGGTCAGATCAGGAGGTAGAGCACCAAAAGTAGGCGCTTTAGGCGACGCAGGAGCGGTTGCCGAGACCGTAAAATTCGAGACCCCCAATCAATTATTTATCGCCATACTTGAAGCTATCGAGCCCGACGACCCATCCGCCCCAAATATCATCGCCAACCACATTGATATAGGCATTGTCAGCAGACAATTATTGCTGTTGCTGGAGGGCATCGAAATCCCCAGCATCTTTGATCAACAGGCGCAAGCGGCAAAAAAATTGCTCGCCGCATCCAATCAAACTACAGCGGCATTTGAAACTATTCTGGATAAGTCATTTCAGCTGCTGCTTAAAATCAAACAACACAACCAATCAGAACAGCAAGACATTGATAAATTCCTCTCCCACATTACCGAACAGCTAGCGGCACTGGATGTAAGCGTGATGGGAGCCAGCACGGCCGCCATTGAATCGGCCGAAAACAGAACCCGACTCGATCAATCCGTTTCTGAACAGATGGAAGAATTACAGCTAAGCTCGACTAACGCCACCAAACTGGAGCCTTTAAAAGGCATCATTAACAGTCGATTAGAAAACATTGCCAAAGAAATTCAGGATCACACCCAAAAAGAAGCTATTCAACGCCAAAAAACACAGCAACAACTGGATGATTTGGTCGATAAAATAAAAGACATGGAGTCAGAATCCTGTGACCTCAAATCAAAACTGAAAATTGCCAATAATCAGGCATTACGCGACACCTTAACAGGCCTGCCAAATCGCAATGCCTATAACGAACGCCTGGAAACCGAACTGGCTCGCTGGAAACGTTACCATTCACCATTAAGCCTTGTCATCTGGGACATCGATCATTTCAAAAAAATCAATGACAGCTATGGTCATAAAGCCGGTGATAAAGTGCTGTTGTTAATCGCCAAACAATTATCTGAGCATTCCCGCGCATCCGATTTTATTTCCCGCTTTGGTGGCGAAGAATTTACCATGCTGCTACCGAACACCGACAGCCAATCGGCTTTGATGCTGGCCAACCAACTGCGTCAAACCATTGAAAAAACCGGCTTTAATGCCAGTGGCGTCTCTGTTGCAATTACCATTTCCTGCGGCATCACCCAGTTTACCGCAAATGACACCGATGAAATGGCATTTGAACGTGCAGACCAAGCCCTTTATCAGGCTAAAGAGCAGGGCCGTAACCGATGCTGCGCATTGTAAAGACATTACCCACTGGTGGCATCAAAATCAATTTAACCTGGCCCCATTGATTTGGT
>CAZAUB010000104.1:1377-7805 GCA_964488195.1 uncultured Methylobacter sp.
GGGGTTTACACCCCACTTGCGAAGCGGAAATACCCCGGCATCTGACCGTTGGGAGCTAACCGGATAAGCACGCTTTATCCTATCAATTATGATAGGATAGTTCTTGGATACGGCTAGGAGAAACTGCGAATGCAAGCTAATCTATTAAAATCATTTGCCTTTATGGAATTGGCGGCCTTGGCTGTGCTGGCATTGTTGACGCTTTACTATGTCGAAATTGCAGGTGCTTTTTCGCGCCATATGATTATACATATCGCACTGATGACCGTGGTAGCACCCGTTTTAGCAAGTTTGCTTCAAAAGCTGCGTTATTCATCCGCCAAACCCGCTAGTGTTGCAACACTGTTCGCGGTTATCACCCTACAAGCTGCTTTGTTGTTTGCATGGCATTCCCCGCCAGGGATCGGTCTGGCGATGGAAGGGCATGCCGGTGCCTTGCTCATGCAAGCAACCCTGCTTTTTTCCGCCTTATGGTTTTGGCTCACAGTATTCAATCAGACCGGCGAACATTTATGGCGGGCGGTCGTTGCTCTGTTGTTGACCGGTAAGCTGTTTTGTTTAATCGCGGTATTGCTGACGTTTGCGCCGCGTGTGCTTTACGGCGTGACGGCCACCAATACGCATATCACTATTGACCTTGCCGACCAGCAGTTGGCAGGGTTGCTGATGGTTACTGTTTGCCCCATCACTTATGTGCTCGCCGCGGTTGTGCTGATTTACCGTTGGTTTCAGGCGCTGTGTGATTCGCAAAGTGATGTTGCGCCCTCGGCGTTTGTCCCGGAAAACAGCTCATGGCAGAGCCGGTAACAAGCCGTTTGCGTAGACTTCTGCCTTGGGCGCTTGGGCTTTTTGCCGGAGGCACTGCCTTAGCTTTCATGGTCGCTTATTCCGGCATTTTCAACGTGGCGGCGAGCGCGGGTCATCCTGCCTGGCTTGAGTGGTTTCTGCAGATGGCCAAGGAGCGTTCGGTCACGTTCAACAGTAGACAGATTGATCCGCCCGCGCTGGATATTGCCGATCTGGTGCCGCTTGGAGCGGCGCATTTTCAAGGGACCTGCGCAATCTGTCATGGTACGCCGCTACAATCGGTCAATCCGATTTTTGGGCACATGCTGCCTCACCCTCCCGATCTTCAGCTTCGTGCCGCTCACTGGACGCGCGAACAGCTGTTCTGGATTGCGCGTCATGGCATTCAATTCACCGGCATGCCCGCTTGGAGCGGTGAAAATCGCGATGATGAAGTCTGGGCGGTCGTGGCTTTCCTGGAAGCCTTGCCGTCAATGAAGGAATCCGATTACCGGCAGTATGCGAGAGGTAATATCGAAGATCATAACTATTCAGCGAAAGAGTTTGTCAATGAGGGCAGGCCCAAGATTAACCTTACCGCGTGTAACCGTTGCCACGACACGGCCAATGCAACGCCGACAAGTCCTTATATACCGCGTATTGGCGGCCAGGATGAAGCTTATCTAAAAAGGGCATTACACGATTACCAAGACGACATGAGGCAAAGCGGCTTTATGGAACCCATTGCGGCCGATCTCGATGATGAACAAATTGAACGTTTGGCAGCCTATTATGCCTCCCTGACGCCTGCTTTGCGCCAACCCGCGCGGCCTTCCTCTGCAGCAGAGCGCGAGTTAGGCCGTCAACTGGCGGAACAGGGTGACCGGTCTCGCAAGATTCCGGCTTGCAACTCGTGCCATGGCCGGAAAGGACGCGAGGACTATCCTCGCCTGGCCGGCCAATCTGAACAGTACCTCAGGCAGCAATTGCAGGTTTTGCAACGAGGCGGCCGCGCAAAAACGCCGCACGGCGCCATGATGGCCGTCGTTGCAAGGCGGATGACGGAGCAACAGGCTGTAGCCGTGGCGGCATTCTTCGCGAGCCAATCACCGGCGGAACGCGCTGATCACAAAGCAGGAGAGGCCTTGCGACAATGAGACATGCGATCAATAGCTTCTTGAAACTGTTTTGCGTTATGGCTTTGCTGTCCATAGCAGGCTGTGATGGACAGCAATCGGCGTTTGCCGGCCTTGGGCCGGTTTCATCGCGAATTACGCTGCTGATCTGGATCATGTTCATCGGGGCCGCTTTAATAACGCTTTTAATATGCGCGCTGATGTTGATTTCAATAGCCGGCCCTGCCAGCTGGCGTCACAAACTTGCCGGTGAAAAAGGCATTATTTGGGGCGGAATCGCTTTTCCGGTAGTCACCTTAACCGCTCTACTGATTTACGGTTTTTTGATTTTGAAAGCCGGGGGGACGTTGGTGCAGGCCGGAGATCCGGTGCATATTTCTGTGGTCGGCGAGCAATGGTGGTGGCGGATTATCTATCGGCATGACGATGGCCAAACTACGGAAAGCGCCAATGAACTGCGGATTCCTACAGGCCGCCCTATTGAAATCGAGTTATCGACGGCGGATGTGATTCACAGCTTCTGGATACCCGCGTATGCGGGCAAGGTCGACATGATTCCCGGGCGCATCAATACCCTGCATTTCATTGCCGATAAGCCCGGCATCGTGCGTGGACAATGCGCAGAGTATTGCGGCGGCGCCCACGCTCTGATGTCATTTTATGCCGTGGCTATGGCGCCTTCCGACTATGAAGCCTGGCTCGCCAAGGAGCGGATGAACGCGAGACCAGCGCTTGAGAACGAAGGCGAACAACTCTTTTTATCCAGCGGATGCGGCGGGTGTCATACTATTCGCGGCATCCAGGCGGACGGGAAGATAGGACCGGATTTGACTCATGTCGGCAGCAGGCTGTCGCTTGGCGCCGGTATTCTGCCAAACGCTACGGAAAGCTTCGCCAAATGGATTAGTCAGCACCAAACAGTTAAACCGGACAATTTGATGCCTCCTTACAATATTTTTTCTGGAAACGAGCTTCAGTCCTTATCGGTTTACCTAAACGGCTTAGAGTAAGCGTAATACTTAATATTGATGAATATAGTCTGGCTGTTAACTTGTTGATCTTTGCGGTGGCAGCTTGTGCTGTTTGGATCGCTGGACAAAAGGCGATTTTTCCACGGTCGGGACGCTGTTGTCTCGTTCCCACGCGCTACGTGGAAACGCAGTCAAGGCGCGCTACGCCGCGAGCCGCGGTCAACGCGCCGAAATACAGGGTATCTCAACGCAGGACGCAGCGCGTGGGAACGAGAGCGGGAATATAGTCCGGCGGTTAATTCCATGAGGGGGAGTTAGTGATAAAAACAACCGAACAAAAGGCAGCGCTACCCAACACCTTACCGCGGCCCGAAGGTGAAGAGGAACAACTGCTGCGCATTTGGGCAGCACCGACCGGATGGAGGTGGTTCACGGCGGTCAATAACACGACGGTGGGTTTGCTTTATCTTGGCGCCGCCTTTGCTTTTTTTGTTCTCGCCGGCCTGCTCGCTTTGGTTATGCGCACGCAACTTGCCGTACCGGAGAATAATCTGGTCAGTCAGGATTTATACAACCAGCTTTTTACCATGCACGGCACTACCATGATGTTTCTGTTCGCCGTGCCGGCCATGGAGGCGCTGGGGGTGCTACTGCTGCCGCAAATGCTGGCCGCTAGAGACTTGCCGTTTCCGCGACTGAGTGCGTTTGCCGTTTGGGCATACATAATTGGAGGCGCGGTATTTTTCAGCACAATCTTTTACGACCTTGCGCCCAAAGGGGGCTGGTTTATGTATCCACCCTTGACATTAAAGGAATATTCTCCGGGCGATAACGCCGATTTCTGGCTCCTGGGTATAGGCTTTATTGAAATCTCGGCAATCGCCGGGGCGATTGAGATTATTATCGGCATTTTGCGGACCCGACCGCCCGGGATGTCGCTCGATAAGCTGCCTATTTTCGGCTGGGCCATGCTGGTCTTCGCCGGCATGATTGTGGTGGCTTTCCCGGCGGTGATTCTCGCAACGATGTATTTGGAGATCGAGCGGTCTTTTGGCTGGCCGTTTTTTACTGCCTCGGGTGGTGGCGATCCCCTGTTGTGGCAACATTTATTCTGGTTTTTTGGCCATCCGGACGTGTACATTATTTTCCTGCCGGCGGCCGGACTGGTCTCGATGATTGTGCCAACCATGGCACGCACACCACTGGTAGGTTACAAACTGATTGTCGTCGCTCTCATTGCCACCGGATTTTTCAGTTTTGGCTTGTGGGTGCATCATATGTTCGCTACAGGCATCCCCTCCCTCAGTCTGGCCTTTTTTTCTGCGGCGAGCATGGCAGTGGCGGTGCCGTCCGGTATTCAGGTTTTTTCCTGGATCGCTACCATAGCCTCGGCCAAAGGCCGGTTTCAGTTGACAGCATCCTCGTTTTTCGTGCTGGGTATGCTGTTTATTTTTACGGTCGGCGGGCTGACAGGCGTGATGGTCGCCATGGTGCCGTTCGACTGGCAGGCACATGATACGTACTTTATCGTCGCCCATCTGCATTATGTATTGGTCGGCGGCATGGTTTTTCCACTGTTTGCCACCTTTTATTATTGGGCGCCCATGGTCAGTACACGAATGCTGTCCGAGCGGCTGGGAAAATGGTCTTTCTGGCTGATATTTATCGGTTTTAATATGACTTTCCTGCACATGCATATTACCGGGCTGATCGGCATGCCTCGCCGTGTGTGGACGTATTCAGAAGCGTCAGGATGGGGACCCTATAATTTTGCATCAACGGTAGGGGCTTATATTATCGGCGCTGGGGTGCTGGTTTTTATCATAGACGTGATTCGCAATTTTCGGGTCGGGCAGCACGGCATGAGCAATCCCTGGCAAGCCGGAACCCTCGAATGGCTGCCTACGGATGTGTATTCCACTCGCTCCATTCCCCATGTGACCAGTCGCGAACCCCTGTGGGAGCAACCCAACCTGGCTGAGCAGGTCGAGGCGGGCGAGCATTATTTGCCCAATGCCCCTACCGGCGGACGAGAGACCATTGTCACCTCCGCCATTGAAGCCAAGCCGCAATATGTGATCCAAATGCTGGGGCCAAGCTGGACGCATTTCATCGCCGCCGTCTTTACCGCCGCCTGCTTTCTTTTACTGACTATCAAGGTGGTTGTGCCTGCGCTTGTTTGCGCGGCGCTCGCTATCGTGAGCTTCCTGGTCTGGGCGTGGGAACTCGATAAAGGTCCTGCCAAGGGGCCGGTGGATATCGGCGCAGGATTTAAGCTTCCGGTTTATGTCACAGGCCCGGTGGGCCACGGGTGGTGGGCAATGGTTATTCTGATGCTCGTTGCCGGCTCGCTTTATTTCGCCTATTTGTTTTCTTATCTTTATGTCTGGACGGTATCGCCCGGAGTCTGGCCCTCCGATGCAGCGAGCCTACCCAGCTTACAGTGGCCGGCCGTCAGCGCATTGTTGTTTATTGCCAGCGCTGCATTTTTTGCTGTGGCAAAGGGAACGCTCCCGGAACCGGGTAAAAAACATTTATTGACACCGTTGCTGGTATTGCTCGGCTCACTATCGAGTGTGCTTGCAGTGTACCTGGAGATCTGGTGCCACTGGCAGACAGGCCTTAGTCCTATAAAATCAAGCTATGGAGCGTTAGTGTATATGGCCGGCATTTTAGACGGCCAGCTGGTTTTTGCGGTGCTGATGATGTCGCTGTTTGTTATCGCACGGCATTTTACCGGCAAGCTAGACCGGGTACGCTTTGCCAGCCTGGAAAACACTAATTTGCTGGCTTATTACACAGTGGCTCAAGCGCTTATCGGTCTTCTGATAATTCACGGCTTCCCGAGAATGATTTAATTATGACGACATCAAAACAACCATTTTCTGAAAAGTTTATCGGCATAGCGCTGCTTTCTCTAGCCGGCCCTTTCATTTGGGTAGTGCATTTTGCCGTTGTGTACGGGGTTCAACATATTGCTTGTGTCACGCTCAAAAACCGCGCCGACTTTTGGGTAGAGATTTCTATTATTGTTATAACCGTTGTGGCTCTGCTGGCGTTACTGTTGTTAATCGTCAAACCCGATGTTTTGCAGCGTCTGGATAGAAATCAGACGAGGCAAGAAACCACGAAAGAATTTTTCTCAGGAATTATGCGTTTGCTGGCGTTATTATCTTTTTTTGGCGTTTTGTGGTCGGGGATCGCTTTATTTTTTCTGCCGGCATGCGGTTCACTCGCATGAAGCACTGGATGCTTTCTCCGCTGTTGGCACTAGGTGGGAAATTTCCGGTTTAATGCATTCGGTCGGTCGTCGTCATGTGTGTTATATCGATAAGACGTACCGGCGCTCGTGACCCTTTCATAAATGCATAGCAGATGTTTTTCATCTGCTATAACCCAGCCCGCTATATTTCCCGTCTCAATTACCCACGAACTACGCTTAAATGCTGATAAGTAGCGGTACGAATACCATTGATTTACTGCATGTTGTAAATTTTCCGGAGGCCTATCGCTGCCAGAGAGTCAATCATGCAAT
>CAZAUB010000105.1:0-1181 GCA_964488195.1 uncultured Methylobacter sp.
GTCAAGTTTTCTCCCGACAATCGCTACATCATCGTGGAACCGGGCATGACTAACCAGCAGGTGCAGGACATCGCCAAAGAAAAAGGCTTTTTCTGGCCGCCCGACCCGACCAGCGCAGCCTTCTGTAGTATCGGCGGCAATCTGGCCTATAACTCCGCAGGACCCAGGGCGGTAAAATACGGCACGCCCAGAGAAAACACCCTGGGGCTGCGCGCAGTCACTGGCGCAGGCAAAGAAATCCGCGTCGGCGTTCATACCAGCAAAGGCGTGGTCGGTTATGACCTGACTAGGCTGATACTCGGCTCGGAAGGCACGCTGGCGATTATTACCCAGGCCACCTTAAAACTGACGCCATTGCCGGAAGCCACCAAAACGCTCAGGGCTATATACAATTCCGTTTTTGATGCCGCCAAAGCCGTTTCCGCGATCATGTCGCAGCCGGTGATTCCCTGTGCGCTGGAATTTATCGACGGCAATGCGATCAACATGATCCGGCAATATTCAGAAACCGATCTGCCCGAACATGCAGGAGCCATGTTAATGATTGAAGTCGATGGACAACGGGAAGGTTTGGACACGGCGGCTGAAAAAGTGGCTGCCGCCGCCAAAAATGATGGTCTTTTGGACATCCGGCTAGCTCAGACTGAAGCGGAAGTTAAAGCGCTCTGGCAAACCCGGAAAGCGCTGTCTCCGGCGTTGCGCAAGGTGGCTCCGAAAAAGATCAATGAAGATGTGGTGGTGCCGGTTACCGAAATGCCTGCGTTGATATCCGGACTGGGCGAGCTGTCAAAGAAATACGATCTGCCCATTATCAATTTTGGTCACGCGGGCAACGGCAATATCCATGTGAATTTATTGCTCGATCCTGATCAGCCTGAACAAGGCAAAAAAGCCCACGCGTGCCTGGATGAAATATTTTCTTTGGTGTTGGCGCTAAACGGCACACTGTCCGGCGAGCATGGTGTGGGCATTGAAAAGCGGGATTTTGTCGACCGGGAGCTGGATACAAATTCTTTAGAATTGATGCGCGACATTAAGCGCCAATTCGACCCGAACGGCATACTCAATCCTGACAAGATGTTTCCACTGATTTAGCTCTAAAAACGGCTATTTGTCCACGAAAAACACGAAACAAATGAGTAAGTGTCACGCATAGTCATTCACCCTTTGGGTAGCGACCT
>CAZAUB010000105.1:1191-7763 GCA_964488195.1 uncultured Methylobacter sp.
AAAAGCGGGATTTTGTCGATCGGGAACTGGATGCGAATTCCTTGGAACTGATGCGGGACATTAAACGCCAATTCGATCCGAACGGCATACTCAATCCTGATAAAATGTTTCCGCTGGTTTAACCCTATAAACCTAAAAATCAGTTGGATTTGATATTTCCGGGCTACCGTAGGGGCGACCGGCCGGTCGCCCCTAGAATGCCCACACCATTTAGGTAACGACCTACCAGCTTGGTATCTCTTGGAATATTTTTGTGCTTTTTGTGCTTTTCGTGGATCACACAATTTTTCTAGAATAACTCGTTGCTGCCGTCCATGTCACCAGTCTGGCTGTACAGCAATGGCCGCCCCTGATTGAGCGTTGCCGCAGCAACCACTTTGCAGATGGCTATTTTATGATCGCCCGCATCGGCATAATGGCTGACCTGGCAATCAAAATAAGCCAAGCTTTCAGATAAAACAGGCGCACCGGTTTCGGCTTGCTGCCACTGAAAGCCAGCCATCTTGTCCGGCGCGGATCGTCCAAAATGCTCCGCTAACGCATACTGATCCTGCCCCAAGACATTAACCGTACAAACGCCGCTAGCCTGCAACACACAATAAGAATAATGCTCGGGATTAATACTGATCGCCAGCAACAAAGGATCAAAAGACACCTGCATTACCCAGGCCGCAGTGAAGGCGTTTTGATGCTCCCCAACACCGACGCCGATCACATAAACACCGTGACTAATTTGCTTAACCAATGCCGCAACATTTTCAATCATGTTAATGTAGGGGCGAATTCATTCGCCTTTGGACGGATAAATCCGCCCCTACGCTGTGTTCAACCAACGTTTGTCGCATCGGTTCCCTACCGATTGCGACACTTCCGCCATCCCTGGCAGTCGCAGGATTTTCAATCATGTTAATGCACCAGCTTAATGCGCATCGATAAATCAATCGCCCTGACATGCTTGGTTAGTGCGCCGATGGAAATATAATCAACACCTGTTTCAGCAACTACCCTGATATTGTCCAGGTCGATATTGCCGGAAGCCTCAAGCTCTATGGCTCCGGAATTTAATTTTACCGCCGCAACCATGTCTTCAAAGCTAAAATTATCAAGCATGATCCTGTCAGGCTTTGCGACGACAGCCTCCATAAATTCCCGCATGGATTCGACCTCCACTTCCACAGATACCGAAGTCAATTCACGCGCAGACCGGATTGCCTGATCTATGGAGCCTGCCGCTATGATGTGATTTTCCTTGATCAAGACTCCGTCATACAAGCCGATCCGATGGTTATAACAACCGCCGCAGGCTACCGCATATTTTTGGGCATTTCTAAGGCCCGGAATGGTTTTTCGGGTATCCAGTACCTTACAGCCGGTGCCGGAAACGGCTTCGGCATATTGCCTGGCAACGGTTGCCGTAGCAGACAAGGTTTGCAGCAAATTCAGCGCGGTACGCTCGCCGGTCAGCAAGCCTCTAGCCAAACCGCTGAGCTTGCATAACACCGTATTTTTGCAGGCCGCATCGCCTTCAGCCACCAACCAGTTGATCTTAATATTTGCATCCAGAGATTTAAACACCGCATCAAACCAAGCCTGACCGCAGAGCACCATGTCTTCCCGCGTAATAACTTCCGCTTCAGCCGTCATAGCTTCAGGAATAATGGCTGCGGTTATATCGCCGGAACCGAGGTCTTCCTTGAGAAAGGGTTTTATGTCTACCATATTCATTTGTTCGGTCATAAGCTCATTAGTTTTGAAAGCGCTCGTTCGGTGATCGTTCTTTCATCAATTTCAATAATGGCGGCCTGCCCTAGTCGCAGTTTTTCTGCCAACTCGTCCGCTTGAATTTCAAACATTTTCATTCCGTTTTTGCCGACAAACAGCATAGCTTCTGTCGTGGTATTTTTCCAAATCAGCTTGCCCCATTGCCTTCCGCATTCCGAGATGAATGCAACCCAGCTTTGCTCGGCAATATTTTGGGCTTGCTTCAAGCTGTCGTCCGCTATCGCTACGACTTTTATTTTATCGTCCTGAACAAATACTGCGCTGTTTTTATCAACATCGCCTACCTTTTTTTCCTTTTTATCCATTAAGATAATATGCCATACGGCAAGATCTTTAAAGAAACGCGACTGTGCCGGTTTATCATATGAAATTTGCTTCAAGCCCTTCCTTAATTCTGCAATCAGCCCCGGCAAAAACTTTAATATCTGCTTTCTTTGATGGTCATCTGCCGGAGGCATGACGCTTATAATCAGCTCATCCATAGCCTGCACCGATTTTGCCCACTGCTCCGGCTGTTCATCTTTGCCTGTATAAGCGGCCAGCAAAACATCCACCCAAACATCACGCAGAAACCCAGCTATCGCCGTCGGCAGCGTTTTACCCTTCATGCTGTTTTCAATGGCTGTAACGACTATTTTTCTGCTCGACGCCAAGACTTGTTGATTTATCGTAAACTGCCTAGAGTTCTCTTCGATATTTTGACTACGCTGTTTTTGCTTGTTCAGATAGTTCGAAAATTCACCTGCCTCAGCCGTCCAGCCGGAAAACTCAAAAACACCACCATCCTGGGTTATTTTCTTAACTGCGTTTGCAATACGCTCTTGAATTAACTCGTCGTCATGGTCATCCGCATTTAAAAGCATCCCAGCTGCAAACAAATCATCGAGTAACTGCCTGACAGGATTATCCTGACTTGTAAAAATACTGTATCGCCCCAAAGAGGCCGCCGATAACGGAATTTCCAGCTGTAAAATAACTGTTTTTATAGCGTCCTGGAGCAATTCATCCCGCGCTATTTCGCTAAAAATTAAAGCCACCAAATCCAGTACGTCTTCATCATGTTGGGTCAGATTTTTGACCTTATCGCTAAAACTCAGCTCCTCCAGTTTTTTAAGCACACGCCATTTTAACGGCTGCTTCTTTTCACTTGGGTCTGAGTCATCATTAAACTGCTGAAGGGTTTGCAAGGCATTTTTTACTTCAAAGTATTCATAAAATGCATTTCCGGTAACTGGAATTAAATCGTAAACAGAGGGAAAATGAGCCAATCGCCATAGCTCCAGTTTATTCTGTAACAGCCTAAACTCTGCATTTGGCTGCTCAACGCTTGCAAAAGTTGGCTCAACCTCTTCCTTGATCTCGCCCACTACATACAACTGCATCGAGTTGCTGGTTTCGCACTGTTTAATGAGTTCACGATAAATAAACCCCAACTGACTAAAAATATTAACTTCAAATGTTTTATACAGCGCAATCCTTTCATCTGTATTTAATTTCAGCGGCTTAACCACCTCAACCAAGGCGCGAACCAACTTTTCCGGGAATATCGGGTTTTGACTGTCAGCAATAGATTGTTTTCCCGGTTGGATTGCAAGCTGCATATGATTAAGGCTAGTCAATTCCTCATAAAATAAATGCTCACACTGGCGGACAATCTGCATAATCGCATGGCTTTCTTTTACCATATCCTCACTAATTAACGAGACTTTAGAGAAATCCAATTGTCCACTTTGGTTATTTGCAGTTTTCTGATGACTGCCGTCAAAAATATCGTTAACTTTGCACAAATAATTTTGCTTAATTTCTTTCCGAACTGAACGAAGGTATTCCAACAATTTTATGTATTGATCCTTACTTATTTTTTCGCGATTTTTGCCTAACTGTAAGCCGAATTCAAGATCAATCCGCATACAACAATCATCAACCGCTTGCTCAAAATGCTGAAAAAAAACCTGCTTAACGTTGGCGAAAACCCGGGGTTTATTCGATTTACCCAAACCTGAATTTAATTGTTGTTCGTTGTCCATAGCAATATATCTACTGTCATTTAAAAATAAATTACTCATAGCCTAGTACCCCAGTAGTGTTTTGGCTAATAATATATGCGCATTCATCCTAAATACTGTGCTTTGTTTCCGTTTTTTTACCTCTTTGACTAACCCATGAAAATAGACCAACACTGGTTAACTGACATTACCCGAATGCCAACACCCAACTTTGATGATCGATCTGACCCGGAGGATATTTCATTACTGGTAATG
The DNA here is from genome assembly GCA_964488195.1 of uncultured Methylobacter sp. Classification (GTDB taxonomy): domain Bacteria; phylum Pseudomonadota; class Gammaproteobacteria; order Methylococcales; family Methylomonadaceae; genus Methylobacter_A. Next base: position 5,235 of record CAZAUB010000105.1, read on the forward strand.
CACTGCATCAGTCTTCCGCCCGGCGAATTTGGCAATCATTATATAGATCAGCTGTTTTGCAATCAGCTCGATCCTGATAAACACCCCTATTTTAAAGACGTTTACCAACTCAAAGTATCAGCACATTTACTGATTAAGCGCGATGGAAGTTGTGTTCAGTATGTGCCATTTGACAAGCGCGCCTGGCATGCGGGGAAGTCGGCCTATGAGGGCCGGGAACGGTGTAACGATTTTTCTATTGGTATTGAACTCGAGGGCACCGAATTTGTCGATTATACCGATCAGCAATATGTGCAGCTCGCTGCCGTAATTCGCAGCTTGCTTGAAGCTTATCCTAAACTATCGACGCGACGCATGACCGGGCATAGCGATATTGCGCCTGGACGAAAAACCGATCCGGGCGCATCTTTTGACTGGCAAAGGCTTTTAGAGCTGTTGAAACACCCGGAAAAATAGAACGCGGATGACGCGGATTAGACTGATAAACACTGATAGAATTAATGAATGAACCTAGAAAAATTGTGTGATCCACGAAAACCACAAAAAGCACGAAAATATTCAAAGAAATTCCGAGCAGTGGATCGTTACCCAAAGAGTGAATGGCTGTGCAATACAGCATACTGATTTATTTTGTGTCTTTCGTGTTTTTCGTGGACAAATCGCCGTTTTTAGAATGATGACTACTCCATTGCCCCCCCTTAAAATCCGTTTAGATCCGTTTAATCAACGTCATCCGTGTTCCATTATAAATCCGGCTCTTTCGAATGTCCCAAGCCAAATGACTCCGCCAGCATTAAAATCACGCCCAAGGTAATAGCGGAATCTGCGATATTAAAAGCGGGCCAATGCCAAGTGTCGTAATAAACATCAAGAAAGTCGATCACATAGCCGTAAGCCAACCGATCAATCAAATTGCCGACAGCGCCGCCCAGAACCAGCGCCAAAGCCACTGCCAACAAGGTCTCATGTTTTTTCAACCGGATCAGCCAAACCGCTATGACCGCGCTGATCGCCAAAGCCAATCCGGCAAAAAACCAGCGCTGCCAGCCCCCGGCTTCACTAAGAAAACTGAAAGCCGCGCCGGTATTGTGCACATAGGTCAGCTTAAAAAACGGCATTACCGGTATGGATTCATAAAGCTGCATAGTACCGGCTATGACCAGCTTGCTGCCTTGATCCAGAATTATCGCCAACAACGACAGCCATAACCATTTCACCATAACGACATCACGCATAGTGTCGGTGTTCGCCATCACCCGCTACGTTTTCGACGCAACGAGCGCACAGTTCGGGGTGTTCCGCTTGTTTCCCCACGTCGGGCCGCTGGTGCCAGCAGCGCACGCATTTTTGATGTTCGGAAACGACGACTTTTAATTTAATGCCGTCAATTTCAGTCTGAATAGCGCCCTCAGAAGCATTGCCTTCAACCATAACCGAGGCATTGGAGGTAATAAAGATAAAATGCAACTCGCTCGACAACCGGCTTAAGACGTCAAAAAACCCGGCATTACAGTACAGTTCGATTTCAGCATTCAGCGAAGAACCTATGTCGCCTTTGGCTCGGCTTTTTTCCAGTTCCTTACCGACAGCGGCACGAACGGCCATTACTTTTTGCCAAAACTCGCGATTCAAAACGGCATCGTCATCCAGCTTGACCAGTCCCTGATACCAGGTTTCCAAAAACACCGACTCGCTACGCTCACCCGGCAGGTATTGCCAGATTTCATCAGCGGTATAACTGACGATCGGTGCCAACCAGCGCGTCAGGGCTTCAAGCACATGATACATAGCGGTTTGCGCCGAACGCCGTGCCAAGCCATCGGCTTTTGCGGTGTATTGGCGATCTTTGATAATATCCAGATAAAACCCACCCAGATCAATCACGCAGAAATGATGCACTTTCTGGTAAATATGCTGAAATTGATATGTTTCGTAGGCGGTTTTGACTTCTTCCTGCAACGCGAACGCCCTATCCACAACCCAGCGATCCAGCGCCAGCAAATCTTTATCTGCGACCAAATGTTGCGCCGGGTCAAAATCATCCAAATTGGACAGCAAAAACCGCGCGGTATTTCGGAGGCGTCTGTAGCCGTCCGAGGTGCGTCTTAAAATCTCATCCGATACGGTCATCTCGCCGCGATAATCGGTCGCTGCAACCCATAAACGCAACACATCAGCACCCAGATCCTTCATGACCGATTGCGGAGCGACCACATTGCCCTTTGATTTGGACATTTTCTTGCCGTCCGCATCGACGGTAAAACCGTGCGTCAACACGGCCTTGTAGGGTGCAACCTCATTCATCGCGACCGAGGCCAGCAAGGACGACTGGAACCAGCCGCGATGCTGGTCGGAACCTTCCAGGTACAAATCGGCAGGAAAGTGCAACTGCTCGCGCTTGTCCAACACGCAGGCATGAGTCACGCCGGAGTCGAACCAGACATCCAGCGTGTCGGTCATTTTTTCGTAAAACTCGGCTTCATCGCCCAACAATTCCGCTACGTCCAGTTCAAACCAGGCTTCTATGCC
>CAZAUB010000106.1:0-7708 GCA_964488195.1 uncultured Methylobacter sp.
TGAGGAGTTGATTAAGATCAATACCGACACCGGAAAATTCATGTCACGCGCTTGAGTCATGACTGATCGTTTAACGGTTGCCCAGGGTGAATTTGAACTAAACCGGCTGCCCAAACGGCCGCGAGAGTTGCTGCGCGCCTGGGATGCGGCGGATGAGTATCTGCTCGATACGCTTGCCGTACAGCTAAAGCTACCGGATGCTTCGACTACGCTCAGCACGGGTGGCGCACGGGTTTTGATATTAAATGACAGTTTTGGCGCGTTGGCGGTGGCGCTGAGTGCTTTCCGGCCTCATGCCGTATCAGACTCCTATCTGTCGCAGCAGGCGACACGGCTCAATCTCGCCGCAAACGGCTTGCCTGAACACAGCGTCAGCCTACTGAGCAGTCTTGAAATGCCGGAGGGGGTATTTGATCTGGTGCTGATTAAGGTGCCCAAAACCCTGGCGTTATTGGAAGACGAGTTGATACGTTTGCATCCGCATTTAACACCGTCAACCCGGATTATTGTAGCGGGCATGATCAAAACTATGCCGCCCTCGGTTTGGAAGCTGCTGGAACGATTGGTCGGGCCGACAACTACCTCGCTGGCAAGAAAAAAAGCGCGGCTGATTTTTGCATCTCTTGATGCCGGGCTGATTGTTCCTCCCAGTCCTTATCCGGTCTGTTACCGGCTTGAAAATACCGAGTACCTGATCAGCAACCACGCCAATGTATTTTCGCGCGACAGTCTCGACATAGGTACGCGCTTTTTTCTCCAGCATCTCCCGTCTCGGCAGGATGCCTGCGACATTATCGACTTGGGTTGCGGTAACGGCCTGGTCGGTTTAATCGCCGCAGAACGCAGTCCCGTAGCGACTGTGCATTTTATCGATGAGTCTTTTATGGCCGTGGCATCGGCCAGGGATAATTTTCATCGTGTATTTGGGTGGCAGCGTAAAGCGACTTTTCGCGTTGGTGACGGGTTGATGGATGTTGAATCGGAGTCGGCCGACCTGATTCTTTGCAACCCGCCGTTTCATCAGCAAAATACGGTAGGCGATCAGATTGCCGTCAGTTTATTTAAACAGTCGCAGAGGGTATTGCGTAAAGGTGGCGAGTTATGGGTGATCGGCAATCGGCATCTGGATTATCACAGTTACCTTAACCGCCTTTTTGGGACGCATTCGGTCGTTGCATCGAACTCGAAATTTGTTATCGTGAAGGCGGTGTCGGCGGGTTAACTTGCCCAATAAGCGCAAAATTCAGGCAAAAAAAACTCCCGATGCGCGAGCGCCGGGAGTGAGAGATCAAACAGGAGAGAGTCTGTTTGAGGTAGGATACCAAGAGGTGGTAAAACTTAGCCGAGCAATCTGCGACTTAGCACTATATTGCTGAATATAGCAGCTGTTGCAAACATGATGGTTGAAACAATGAATTCGCCGGAAAGAAAGCCCAAAATACCAACGATAAACATCAGCCCTATTAGAATATCTCTTTGAAAATCAGTCATTTTAAAGCTCCTATGCTATTTTGTGGAAAGAATTAGTCAGCGTTAGGCATACTATACATGCGTACTTATTGGTTGACAATATCAGTAATTATTGATTAATAGTTTCCTATATGGAGACAATCGGTTTTTAGGCTTAGTCTATTTCATTATGGGCTGAATAATTACCAAATTTTTAATGTTGGTTTTGTTCTGTTTCCTGAGGCGGCGGCGCAGTTTCCGTACTTGGTTCATCTCCTACGCTTTGCAAAATCTCTTGTTCGGTTTTTTTATTCATAACGATAATGGAAATTCGCCTGTTAATCGGATCCAGAGGTTCGGTGGCGGCACTGTAGGGGACACTGGACGATAATCCGATAACTCTTAAAACTTTTTCTTCAGCAAGCCCAGCTTGAGTCAATTCGTATCGAGCGGCATTGGCTCGATCACTGGAGAGTTCCCAATTGGTATATTTTTTTTGATTGGGCGGAAAAGGTCGCGCATCAGTATGGCCATTAAGACTGACTCTATTGGGCAATTCGTTAATAACCGGCGCCAACGCCCTCAAAATCAATTTGATTTGCGGCTCGGTTTCCGCGCTGGCCAGCTTATACATGGGTCTGTTCTGGGCATCGACGATTAAAATTCTCAAGCCTTCGGACGTTATTTCCAGTTTAATTTGATCCTTGTACTCAGTTAATTCCGGGGTTGATTCTATTTTATCCTGGATTTTTTTCTTTAGATTTTCGAGTTTTTCCTTCTCGATTTCTTCGGCTTTCTGTTCAATTTCCTCAGGCGTAATGTCTTTAATTTCAGTTGTTGCACCTTTGTCGACCTGGCCTTGATCTTGTGAGGTAATGTCTGAACCACCTCCTTGAATAATGCTGGTTCGATCACCGACATCCGCTCCTCTGTCTTCCGTGGATGCCGCAAAAGGATCTTGAAAGTATTCGGCAATGCCTTTGCGTTCCGGTTCAGTGGTTGTCCCCAATAGCCACATCAGTAAAAAAAACGCCATCATGGCGGTAACGAAATCGGCGTAAGCCAATTTCCAGGCGCCGCCATGATGAGCATGGCCGCCTTTTTTTATTTTTTTTATGATGATCGGTTGTTGGTCGGTCATTTTATAAATTAACCTTTATTAGCTCTCAACAGATCTTCAAGTTCTTGGAAGCCGGGGCGCATGGCGGAAGCAATCATGGTGCGCATATATTCTGCAGTCATGGCGGGTGATACGCCTTTGGCGCAACACAACAAGCCTTTTTGGGCGCATTTAAAGACGTTGCCTGACGCTTCAGAGCGTTCTGCCATCACGGCCGAGACGGGGCCGATAAAGCCATAGGCCAGTAAAATACCCAGAAATGTTCCCACCAGGGCCGCCGCGATCAATTTGCCCAGCTCTGAGGGTGGAATGCCGACTGATTCCATGGTATGTACGACGCCCATTACCGCCGCGACAATCCCAAAGGCCGGTAAACCATCAGCGACATTTTGAACGGCTTTGACGGGTGCATGGGCTTCTTCATGATGGGTTTCGAGTTCCTGATCCATCAGTTCTTCCAGCGCATAGATCTCAACCCCGGTAACGATCAAACGCAGGTTGTCACAGATAAATTCCAATAAATGGTGGTCGCCGAGAATTCTGGGCGTAAACACCGGGCTGCTTTTCGGATCGTCGATAATACTTTCCAGCGACAACAAGCCTTCCTTGCGTGTTTTGGTGGTAATGGCATAAAAACACAGCAGCAGCTCAACGTAATATTCTTTATTGTACTTGCTGCCTTTTAAGGTGGCAGTGGCTTGACTGACGGCCGCTTTCATAACGGGCATCGAATTTCCGCAGACGAAAGCACCCACAGCAGCGCCAATGATAATAACAAATTCAAAGGGTTGAAAGAGAACGCCGGGGTGTCCACCGCCCCCCATAAATCCACCCATGATTGATATAGAGAGAACCAAATATCCGACAATAACTAACATGTATACACTTTTGTAGTTGGTTTATATTGAAATAACTATTTTAATGTAGGTTGGGTTAGCGATAGCGTAACCCAACATTTCGACTGCCAGAGATGGCGGAAGTGTCGCAATCGGTAGGGAACCGATGCAACCGCCATAATGTGTTGGGTTACGGCTACCGCTACCGCTTAACCCAACCTACAGATTGTTTCCGATTCGATAGTCTTGATGTTTATTTTAGCTTGAATTTAAAACTTAGGGGCTAATCTTTCACCGCTTTGTTTTTTTCTGGTGGATATAGTTGCGTATATCATCGATCACAACATATAACGATGGAATCAGAATCAGCGTAATCATGGTCGCAAATAGACTGCCAAAGCCGATGGAGATAGCCATTGGAATCAGTGTTTTGGCTTGGCGCGAGGTCTCCATGATGATCGGCGCCAAACCGCCAAAGGTGGTTAAGGTGGTTAAGACAATCTGTCGGAAACGCTGCATAACCGCCGTGTGTATGACTTCATGCGCCGATTTATCAGTGGTTGATTGTATATAAATGGCATGGTCGATTAATATCAGCGCGTCATTGACCACCACGCCCGCCAAGGAGACGGTGCCGAATAAACTGAGTATGCTTAAATCGTAGCCCATGATGAAATGGCCTAAAATCGCGCCGATGGTGCTGAACGGAATACTCACCATCACTATCAGCGGCAAGCTGTAACTTTTAAACGGGATAGCCAGCAGCATGTATATAACCAGCAATGCAAAAACAAAGTTGGTTTTAAGGCTGCCGATGCTTTCAGTCATATCGGCTTGACGCCCCTCAAAGCTGTATTGCAAACCGGGATATTTTTCAAGTAGACGCGGCAGTTCGGTGGCTTTCAGGTCATTCAAAATATCCCCGGCTTTACTGCGGGGAATAGCGTCCGCTTTGACCTGCACATTGCGCCGTCCGTTACGGCGATTGATTTCGGTGTCGGCGTGAGTGCGTTCAATATGTACCACTTCGCGCAACGGGATTTCTTTGCCGCTAGGGGTCCATATCAATAAGTCTTCGATATCATCCTCAAAAAGTCGCTCTTGTTCCGGCAGTCTGACCATGACTTTCACTTCATTACGACCGCGTTGCTGGCGTAAAACTTCCGCACCATAAAAGGCATTACGCACTTGCCGTGCGACATTTTGAGCGGTTAAGCCGAGACTTTTGCCTTCGGGTAGAACGGTGAAATCCAGTTGTTGCTTGCCCAGACTAAAACCTTCATTAACATCTTTAACCATTTCATAGCCGCGTAACGCATCGGCTAATTCGTGACTGGCTTGTTGCAATACGCTTAAATTACGGTGATTCAGCTCGATAGTCATCGCTGCGCCGGAGCCTGGGCCGCCGGAATCGGATTCAAATATCAAGGATTCCACGCCGATGATTTCACCGGTAGTTTCGCGCCAGCGATTGCTAAACTGATCCGTGCTCATGATTTTTTCGCGAATGTCGGGCGGCGCTAAATAAACCCTGACTTCAGCCTGATGGCTGCCCTTTTTGGCGATTTCCGCAAAAATGCCTTTTACCAGTTTATCGCCTTCCGGAATCGCGGCTGCCGTGTCCTGCGCCGCTTTGATAAGCTGGTCGACAACCGCTTGAGTTTTGGCGACCGGGGTGCCGTAGGGCAGGGTGACAATGACGTTGGCAAAATCGGCTTCGGTTTTTGGAAACAGGGTCATGCCCATGCGCCCGCTTAAGACATATGAAAATACCGTTATCAACAATACCAATGCCGCAACAATGGTGAGGTAACGATGCTCAAGGCTCTTATCCAAAAATGGCCCGTAACTGTGCCGCACCCAGTGGGTAAAGGCGCGGCTGAAACGTTGCTGATGATTAAAAATCCATGCGCTCAAGCCGCGCGGCGAATAATCGTTTTGCAGATGCCCTAAGTGATTGGGCAAAATCAATAAACTTTCGACCAACGACATTATAAATACGCTGATAATCACCAGCGGAATCACATAAAATATCTTGCCTATTTCACCCGGAATGAACAGCAACGGCATAAACGTGGCGATGTTGATCAGAATGCTGAAGGTCACCGGCGCGACCACATCTTGTGTGCCTCTGATGGCTGCCTGCATGGGCGACAGACCTTGTTGCCGGTAATGGTAAATATTTTCGCCGATAACGATCGCATCATCGACCACTATGCCCAGCGCAATCATGAACGCAAACAGTGATACCATGTTCAGCGTCGCGCCTAAAAAAGGCAGAATCAGAAATGAGCCGAAAAAGGCGATGGGAATGCCGATCATTACCCATAGCGCCAGACGCAGCTCTAAAAATATGCCCAACATAAGGATGACCAGCACTAAACCTTGGAGGCTGTCATTCATCAGGAAATCCATGCGCAGCGCATAATCTACCGACGCATCGTAGCGTATTTCGGCACGAATGCCGGTTGGAAGTTCGGGTTGTACACGGGCAATGTGGGCTTTGACGGCATCGGACACTTCTACCGGTGTTTCTTCACCTACGCGATACACTTGCACCATGGCCGCAGGCAGGCCGTTGTAGGTTGAGGAATAATTGCTGTCGTCATAGCTGTCGTCAATGCTGGCAATATCGCCTAATAAAACATGACTGCCATTGCTGGTGGTCACTATCGGCAGACGCGCAAATTGTTGACCGTAGTCTTTGCGCTCTTTCATGCGGATCAAAATTTCACCTGTTTCGGTTTTAACGCTGCCGCCGGGTAAATCGATACTCGCATCCCGGATGCGCTGGGCAATATCGTTAAGCGATAAACGATAACGGCGCAAGTTTTCCTGCGGGACATTAATGCTGATTTCTAAAGGCCTGATACCTTCCAATTCAACCTGGGTAATATGCTTGTCTTGCAGTAGTTCATCGCGAAACTGCTCGGCCAGTTCATGCAGGATTTTATCCGGGGCGTTTCCGTACAGCACCATCGACAGCACACGCCGTTTCTGTACCACAACCGTTACTTGCGGCTCTTCAGCATCAACCGGAAAGGTCGTTATTCTATGGATTTCGCGCTGAATATCTTGCGATAACTGCTGGATGTCGGTGTCGCTGGTAACTTCGACTATGACCTCGCCCTTGTTTTCTTTGGCAGTGGAGGTTATTTCATCAATGCCGTCCAGGCCGCCGATAGCATCTTCTATCGCCAATAAAATACCATTTTCGACCTCTGCCGGACTGGCCCCCGGATAATCTGTGTGGATGCTGATTTTATCGAGGGCAAACTCCGGCATCACTTCCTGACGGATCGTCGTCATAAATAACAAGCCGCCCAACAGGCAGACGATCATCAGCAGATTGGCCGCAACCGAATGTTTAGCCATCCAGCTGATCATGCCTTGCTCATTGCTATTCATGCGCGTTTTGCTCTTGGGTCGCAGTGCGAATATGCATATCTTGTACAGGTGTCGATAAGTCGCTGACGATGACTTGGGCATTGTCCGGCAGTTGTTGTTTGTCCAAATAAATCATGCCGTTTTCAGTCCAGACCGGATTGACAGTTTGTAGTGTCAGGGTTTGTTTATCGGTCATCAGCCACAGTCGTTGCCCGTCATGTAACGTTGTTTCCGGCAGTTCGATCACATCGTTAAGGCTGTTTCCGGCGAGTTCAACGCGCACATAAGTACCCAGCATTAACGGCGGCGCAAGTTTGTTGGACGGTTTTTGGCTAAGCGGGTCATCCACTTCAATAATCACTTTCGCCATACGGCCCTCAGGTTCAATTTCCGCTTGCAGGCGTTTAATGGTGCCAGCACGAAAAACGCCTTTGCCCCAGCCGGTTGCGTAAGTTATTTTTACCGGCGAGCCTTGGTCGCTGTTGATGCCGGGGATTTTAAGCCAGCGTAATTTGTCCACGGGGATGGATGCGTTGATCCAGAAGCTGTCGGTTCCGACCAGCTTTGCCAGTGGCGTACCGGTTGAAAAAGCGGGCATCCACGCGCCGACATTGGCGTTTCGCGTGGTGATAATCGCGTTGAAGGGTGCGACCGGGCGGGTGCGCTCCAGATTCAGGTGCGCCTGTTTTAGCGAGGCCTCGGCCGCCGCCAGCGCCGCTATGGCCGCATTCAGATGCGGCTTGCGCAGCACCAGTTCCTGCTCCTGGTCGGTCAGGTCGGTGCCCAATAATTGAAACTCGCGTTTCACGATAGCCTGCTGTCCCTGTTCCAGTTTCAGGTTGTATTGCGCTTTGGCGAGGTCGTTTTCACTTTGTTTGATGGTCAACAGATAATCGGTGGGATCAAGCTGAACCAG
>CAZAUB010000107.1:0-7696 GCA_964488195.1 uncultured Methylobacter sp.
TGCATGCGTTTACTTATATCGTCGTCGCTTTTTATATGCCACTTATGTACGGCTCCTGGCGTTTCGTGGGCTTCCATTATTTAATCGGCCCATTTATTTCCGACGTTACCACCACCGATCCCAACGAATATGCCGCAGTTTGGTGCCTGTTTTCCATTGCTTTGTGCGTATCGGTGATTAAATCCCCGATCAGAAAATATTTGCACGTTAAAACCTGGCCTTTTTATAAAAAGTATATTGGCGATTCGCTGTAGCTTCCAAGTCTTAAGTAATTATCTCGAATATCAGCCGTAAGAATGTTTTCTTACGGCTTGTTAAAACCTCAGCGACTTAGCTCTATTTTGAGAATCGTTCAATCGTGATACACAGCTCTTCATCGAGCAGTTCTCTTTTGGAGGCTATTCTATTGGCAAGGCAGCCTTTTACTTCATTTACAAATTTGAATCCCTCAAGTTTATATTCCCGATGAAAGACTGAACAAAATTTATGCAATGCTCTTTTCCCATCCAAAATTCTTGAAAGCTTATCCCATCGCATGTCTGGGTTTTTTTCATTGCTGGTGAATGCTGAAATTTGATTTATATCTTTTGAAAATTCGCTGGATTCAAGCGTGATTTTAGAAGATGAAAGGTAATTATTTAATTCAGTATGTAAACCTTCCCCCGAAAAAGCGCGTCCAAAGCCTTCGTCTGGAGCGGAGATGCTCTTATTAGCCAGAACGGTACTAAATGCAGTTAATTTTATTAAATCATCTTCATGATTTAGCAGCGTTTCAGCCGTAATTTCCGGTGCTAATCGATTAGATATTCTACATTGCAGCTCTGCTCTAAAAGCCTCCGGCTTTAATAAATAATTTTCCATTTCCCAACGGCGAAGTACATGAATATTATGCCCATAAGGTGAGGAAGCATGAAACTTGTCATCATCAGTTTCCCAAAAAATATCCTGTTTATCAGCATCCCCCAAAAGCTTATCCCTATCTACAATGCCGTAAGCAGTTAATTGCTGGTTTTCGGCTTCCTTAACTTTGCGCAACACGGCATTGCATCCACCGCCACCTTTATTACCGTCGTCTTCCGCACTTTCAAAACAGATTTTATCTTGATAATGACTGAACCAATGATCACTAAAAATACGTACATCTTCAGTTGACTCCAAAAATACCTTAATACCACCTTCATACTTACTGCCGATAAAATCAGGTGCTATCCTTTTAAAGCTACTCATAATATTTCCCTATTTAGTTCATTAATTCTTGTTGTTCGATTAAATCACCACCGAAATATAAACCTTCCTTCTCAATGTCCATCGATGCACTAAAACGTCTTAGTATTTCAGTCGAATGGGTAGTCATAATAACGGTAAAGCCTGGGTGATCTTCAGCCAGCTTTTCCAGAGCATTATAAAGACGATGTTGCCAACGGATATGTAGATGCGCATCGATTTCATCGATAAGGATGATGGTATTGGCCGTTCCATGCGCTCCTATTCGAAGAAACAAATGGGCTAGGCTTTTTTCACCACTACTCAATCTATCCAGCCTGTGGATTTCACCATCACCCGCATCAACCAGAGCTTCAGGGGGTACCTTTCGCACACCCTTTAAACGTTTCGGCGTGTCAACGAAAACTTGTTCGTCTATGAGTTTCTGTGCAGCTTCGAAAGAACCGTTATCCAACCATTTAAGCCAAATAACCAGATTATCCAGTGAATCACGCCATAAAGTACTATGTGCATCGAAAGCATAGAGAGGCCGATAATTCCAGTGCGATGGCTGACTAATACTGCGTCCGTTACCGTTATTATCATCACTAATACCGGGAATATCCCGATAAGCTGAAAAATAGAGCACAGTCGGCAAATGGAAGCCAGGTTGAAGAAAGTGTTCTTCAGGCGCATCTTCCAAGCTTGCCCTGATAGTTGAAGATAAGTCCAGTAACAGCTCATCTTTACGGGAAATAATATTCTCGTAACGCCCAGGAACGGGGCTACGAAAACCTAAACGATGCCAATTTTCCGCGCTATGCAAGGTCAATAGTTCATCTGTCCAGGGTTTAAGAAAAACTTCCTCGCCCATTCTTCCTGCAATTACCGACAACACGATGGACATATCCCTGCCTTGCCAATGCAATCGCACCCAAAAATCCAATTGCGCTCGCCCGTCTTTTCTATCCAGATCTTCATGACCGTAAGCGGAAATTTCCTTTTTACCCAATAAATTCATCAGACAGGAAAATATCTCCAACGCCGTGGTTTTACCCATCCCATTGGCAGAAACCACCATATAAAAATTGCACGGATGATGCTTGCTGTCGGTGAAGTCTATTTCGTGAACGTTTCTAAACGGCCCGATGCGGTCTAAGGTCAGAAATAAAGGCCGAAATTCATATATTCTCAATTCATCCATCGCATTTACCTTCAAGAAAATTTTACTTTCATCGACAAAATTTTTGGATGGCAATAGCAATTTCGCTATCGCCGATTTTTGATCCATGTACTCGTATCGGTTCCGGTTGATCAGTCAACTTTATTAGCATGTCGCCTTTACCCAACAACGCTTCCGCGCCTTTTTGATCGAGAATGATTGAAGATTCCGTGTGTTTTTGCACCCTTAAAGCAATCCTGACCGGAATATTGCTACGCAAAAGCCCGCTAAACGTTGCTGCATCAGGCCTTTGTGTAGCCAACACCAAATGTATTCCGGTAGAACGCGCTTTTTGGGCAAGTCTCACCAATGGCGTTTCTAATTCCCGCGATTGCATCAATAAATCGGCCAGTTCTTCAACCACCACCACAATACGAGGTAAAGCCGATTTTCTGGAAGCCTCATCAATATCACGGACACCCATTTCCATGAATAAGCGATTCCTGGCCTCCATTGTATCAACCAGATCGTCTAACATATTGGCTGCCTCTAACGTAGATTTAGCAACAATGCCGCCGAATAAGTTCGGTAACTTTGCATAAGCATTCAATTCAGTGCCTTTGGGATCAATCAATGCAAACTGAAGCTTTTCCTGACTTTGAGTTCTAAGTAATGAGCAAATTAAACTATGCAAACAAACGGTTTTCCCGCTACCCGTAGCACCAGCCAATAAAACATGAGGAGCTTCCGCCAAATCCATGCTGAAATTCTCGCCGAGAACGGTTTGTCCTAGCCAGACCGGTAATTTTTCCGGATGCGGGAGGTCAGCCCATTCATTCAATCTGGCAGGGGCAACGGTTTTCCAATGTTCAGGGGAACGGGGAATATCCAGATTTACGACGCCTGCTTCTTTGCTGGCGGATAAGGTAATCGCATTTTCAGGAAGACCCAAACGAAAAGATAACTTACCTAAACCTTTTTTTAAGTTATCGAGATGGTTGATATTGGCTAGATAAAGGGCATAACGATCTAAACGGATGCCTTGTTTTATATCACGAACGTCAGCATGCACGCTGATTTCAGTCAATGCATCAAGCAATAAATCAGTCTCGGTTGCTACGGAAAGCTGGATATTGTCTGATGTTAAACCCTGAAATAATTCTTCCCGCAACCAATTAATAAAGTTATGACCGGAGCTCCAACTGGTGCGTATTTCTCTCAGTCCACGACGTATATGGCGTTGCAAGAGTTTTTTATACTCTTGATCCGATGCAAATAAATCTTCTTGATGATAAACACTTAATAAGGCGCGCACAGCGTCATCAAAATCGTGAAAACCTTTCCCATCTTCTGATTTGCCAAATCCGGTGACTACCTCTAAATCGTAATCCCTGCCTTTCTTCTCTATAGTATCCAAGTCGGATTCGGGCGGCGTTTCTATCCTTAAGGATTTTGCCAAAGCCAGACGCAATATCCGGTATTTTGCTGCATCAGGCGTACGAAAACCTAAGCTTCTAACTTGCAAAATAATATTTTCATCTTCCTCGCTAATGGAGATATTAGCCATAGTTTACTTCCTGTCTTGGTGCAATCAACTCCACAGAGGTGCTATCACCGTCAACATTGTGTAAAAGAAATTCCCGATAAATATAGGGGGCCAATAACTCCCGTTTTCTTTCGTCCAATTCCGAATCGGTAGGCAATAAAATGACCTGGGGGCCGGCATGGGGATAATACTTTTCTAACAAATTATCCTGATGGCGTTTATCGATACGGCCTAATGGCGTATCGATAACCACCGGCAATTGTCTGTCGGCGGCTTCTTTTAGAGCCCACAATAAGGCTGTTGCACAAAGCTGCTTCATGCCCGCTGACAGGCTGCTCATGGGAATAATTTCGCCGGATTTGCCGTGATAACTCAATTCAAAATTATCATTAATTTTCACCTCAGCGATAAGCTGATTGGAATCCAATAATTCATGCAAATGAAGGTTAAAAGCCAGTTCCACACGATCACGTTTTATAGCTTTGATTTTTTGTTTATAGGCTTCCAATAATGCCAGCATATTATCTAACAAGGTCAGACGGTCACGAGCTTTTAGGGCATTTTTCACCTGAGCTTGAAAAACATTAATAGCACTCTCCGCTTTAGTCAGTTCACTCCCTGTCACTTTTTGTTCTTGTTTAAGCTTTCCTGATTCGACTTTTTGATTAAATAAATGATTTTGTATTGATTCCTCATCGTATTTTAGTTTTTCCAGATCGGCTTTATTTTCATCGGAAAGTTGACTGACCGTTTGTAATTCATCGTCTATATCTGCAATGTCCTGCCTAGCAGAAATTGCATTATTTAAACGATGAAAAAGCTCGTTAGCTGGTTTTTGTTCAGGCTGATAAGCAGCAAAAAAGTTAACCAACTTACGCGCTCTGCCGGTATCCAAAACAAACAACGCCTCTTCTTCGTCATTGCGAATGTCTCTGGCATCCATTAATTTAGCGATACGTTTTTGATAAAAACTAGCCTGTGCCGAGCTTAGACGAGTGTCGGGATAGGGCGGCTGGATAAAGACCTCGGTTAATTCGTCTTTGAGCGAATGTATTAACTCGGATATTTCATTACCTTTGCTGAAAGCGCTAGTTTCAGCGGTATGCATGGCCTGTAGGGCTAAATCGGCATTCAAGCGCAAAAAAGCGTCATGTTCAAAAGCCGCAGAAATCTCGGATAATGCTTCAGCCTGCTTTTTTTCGAGCTGATGTTTTTTCTCTTCCAGACGCGCGTTTTTTTCTATAGATCCGGTTCCGGTAAGATTGCGCATTTTACGGCGTATGTCATTCAGTGCATCGTCCTGAGCTTCTATGTCGGCATCGATCTCTTCTTGAGCTTGTTGCAAGGTTTCCAAATGAAGATGCAGTTCTTCGAGCCGGTGTTCGGCCTTGGTATGGGCTTCTCTTGCTTGGGCATCCATAGCATTCTTCTGATATTCCCGGCGCAGTTCCATAACTACGGTTTTTATATTGTCCGCAGGACGAATATTTAATAATAACTCCATCTTTTCGATAGTTTGATTGCGATTGGCTTCTGCCAAATAGCCAATTTCTTCGGCATCGAAAAAAAAGAAAGGAATATAATCCAAAGGCAATAACTCGGATAAATATTGCTGAGCAGCATCGCCTTTAAGCAGTGGCTTGCGTGGGTCATTGATTTCCAATTGATCATAGTAATTATCGTTGCTTAAATCCCAACAACGCGAAATATGAATTTCCTGATTGAACTGACCCAGTAATACAGCCTTGATGCTGCATTGCATGGTTTTTTCGGATCTGGCTTTTTGATTTAAAATCCCCCACCAGTCTTTGTGTCCCAATACAAAGCTTTTCGGCTGAGTTGTCGACCCCCGCTGAACGCTAGCTGTCAAATCCTTGGTGACGCCGCCAAACAGCAATTTAACACTATTGAGGAAGCTGGTTTTCCCTAAACCGTTACGGCCCATGATAATTACGATATTTCGATGTTCGCCCGGTTCTGGGCTTAAATCAAACTCATGAGACCCATAATAGGAAAATAGGTTGTTTAAGGTGATAGTTTTAAAAATCATTCCGTTATTATCAGTTTATCCTTAAAAGCAGACTCGGTAAGCATTTCAAGTTTGCGTTTCAATTCCGCATGACTACCCCATTGACTCAGGTCGGGATACTTTTGCATTAATTCACTTAATGATTCAGCCAGTTCATCAGGGATATGATGTTCTTTAGCCAGGGACAGCAATAATTCCGTGTATTCATTCATAGCGTGTGTGTTGAGTTATCCAGGGCTCCCGCCCGTATCGTTCGGCGATACGAAGCGCACTATCGAAAACATCAAAGTCGTTTGACCAGACAGACTGAATATACATAATTTCTTCATCGGAAATCAGTCTTTTGTTCACTTGTTGTTCCGTTTTAAGCAACTCTTCCAGCATTTCTTTGCGGGTTGATGCGATAAACGGTCCGTTTCCCTCGCGACCATTACGCCTGACTGGGCTACGACGCGCTTCATCTTCTCGAATGTCTTTGAGCCAATTGCGGTATTTATTAAGCGGCTTCATCCATGCTTCGCCATTTTCAATGAAACTTTCCATAGATTTATCGGTTTTAACCACTGTACATGTCCAACAACCAAAACGGCTGCCGCCGCAAGACGGTGTATTGAGATCCACTACAACCGGACATTCGCCGCCGTTCGCCTGCCGATATAAATCTAGCATAAAATCGTGGCTTTCACCCCACGGGGGCGGGTTATGAGTGAAAAGATATTCCCAAACCTCATCGCTAGTCCATTTGGAGATGGGCGACAATACCAATGCATTGGGTATTTCATGATGCGGATTAAGCATACGGCTGCTTAATTCGCGAGCATTCATACTATGGCTGCGGCTGATGCTTTCATCGGTACGAGTACCCAATAGAAGTATGACACTGCCGTGTTTTCGAATAACATCTTCAATAGCCGATTTAACCGGCTTAATTTTCATTTTTGAAGTACACCAGCGAAACCAGCGTGTAGGTGGTGGATACCCTTTCCCGATTAAATTCCCCCAAAAACCCTGATCAACGGCAGGCTGTATTAATTCTGCGTGAATCGGTAAATTAGAGGTAGCGGCATGCTTATTAATAGCCGCAATACTGGCTTCCAAATAGGATTCGATATTGGGTGCTTCTACCCGAGTATCAGACGACACAATGTATACCGGCTTGTGCTGTTTCGAATCAAGAGATAATAACAATTCATAAACCAGCTGCAAAACCAGCGTAGAATCCTTGCCTCCCGAATAGGCAACAACCCATGGCCTGGAGTCGGCCAGAAAATTTTCTTTAAGTAGGGCACGAGAGTACTCGATATGGGACTCAGCCTGCTCAATAGGTAGTATGGTCGATAGAGCTAAATTTGTGGTCATGGGAGCGATTATAAAACAATTCGCAAAATATTTTAGGGATTGTTAATTTAATCGGGTTTTTAAGCAGGTTGCTTCTGGCGAAGTTTATTGGTCATCAATGACGCATTGTTATAATCCAGCCTGTCACAGTTGCGGATTTTTCCAATACACAATGCCTGCTTTTTCACCAATCCTGTTCACCCCATAACAACCGCTTGCCGCTTCGCCCCCCAGTTCCCCGGCTTTGGATTAAATACCCCTGCACAACGCTCGCCGCAAAAGCGACAATTTCCTGACGCATCCAGATTCCAGTCGGACAATTCGTACCAGTCGCGGCCTATCAGTAACTTTTTGCAACTGTGACAATAGGTGCTCTCTGCGGATTTATCATGCACATTGCCCACATAGGCATAACGCA
>CAZAUB010000108.1:0-7648 GCA_964488195.1 uncultured Methylobacter sp.
GAGCAGAGGACTGAAAATCCTCGTGTCGACGGTTCGATTCCGCCCCTGGGCACCAATGAATTCCAAAGGCTCCGAGATTTTCGGGGCCTTTTTTATTTCTGCTGTTTGGACGGAGCGTGGATTATGCGCTGGATGAACTGCTAAAAATCACAGAGAATCTTACAGAATTTTGTGATTGCGGCTCGTACCCAAAAAAATTACCCAGCTTATGTATCGAGAATACTGCCAGACCTTCTTCAAACCCTCAAGATGCTATAACATTTATTCGAGTTATCTTAGCTGACTATAACAGCTCTATTATTTGTAAACATGCTTTTTGGAACGAGATAGCATGGAGCTGACCGGCAGACTCCGGGCGTGGAGTCTGCCGGTCAGATTACCAACGGCGTTAGATATTTTTCATTCCCCCCAAAGCTATGCCATACTGATTTTGTTCGTCTGTAATCGAACGTTTAAGCTCAAAAACTCTGAAATCGTATAAAAATAATCTTAAATAGAAAGAGGAAAGTTATGCGCAATTATTCAAAATCGAGGTTGTCGTCAACGCTTGTTTCTGCGGCGGCTTCGCTGGTTGCGGCAATGGTATTGGTTGCCGTGCCGCAGCTGTTGTTTGCTAAAGCTTCAGCCAAGATGCAGACCTACAGTTATAATATTGGCGAAAAGGCTTATATCGATGCGCTTTTTCCGGTTATTACGCCGAGCGCTGATGCAAGCTGTCAGCCTAAGGCAGGAGCATCCAGCATCACAACAACAGACAGTATTCAATGCTATCTGGTTCAATCACTGAAAAACGATCTGATAAAAGCCAGCGCTGTTAAGGTGAAATTACAAATTAAAAACAAACAGCAATTTTATAATGTCAGCTTCCGGTCTGCGGATGCTGTGGCTGCAAATTATCCAGCCCTACAGCCGAAATGGCTCAGCCAACCCTATGCAGGCCAAGCGCTGAAGGGGGTAGTGGATTGCCAAAAGGATCCGGCCACTTGCTGGAAGCCACAGGCATCCACATCAAAAACGTGTCCCGCCCCTTGGGCGTTTTATCTGCCTTTAGGGTTGCCGATGGTGGCGCAAGACATGGTGATGTTGCTGCACTATCCGCCCTATGTTTCTATGCAGCAGTATGATTATCTTAAGAACAATACTCTGTCCAGATGGGAGCGGTTATTTGCCAACGTAAATGGCAATATTCCAGTTAACGTTAGTTTGTATGAGAATATTCTCGATATTACCCCGATTGCGGCTCCCGGCAGTGGCGAGTCTCCCTGTTTGACCGCCGATATGGCGATCAACTATTTTGACTCGACTCAGCATGGACTTTATATTTCCCCGATGTTGAATCTGTTGAGCGATCCGCCGACCAATCCTTCCGCCAAAAATACTCGGCCTGTGATTGCGTTTGGCAGTGAGGCCCGCTCATTCTTGCAACAGGAATACAAATTGCCTAGCGTTAATGTGCTCCAAGCCGGAACGTTAAAACTGAGTCCTAATGCAGCAAAAGGCACTCCTTATTTGGGCGCTAATCACCCCATCGCTGCCGTTTATCAACAATGTACAGGTACTTCCCCAGGCATTGTCGTGATGGAGCAGCAGGATTTAGCGACCTCTTGCTTTGCTACCACCATGACGTCGACGCCTGATGCTGATCCAGCGACTGTAACGACGAACTGTTTTAACAGTTTTGCCACTAATCCTAGCCCAACTAATCAGGCCTTGATTTGCATTAATGCCGAAATAGATATGGGTGGGCTTAACTCTAGCGGGTTGCCTGCGGTGAGCTGGAGTCAGGCGCAGACATGGTGTAATGCAAACGGTCAGAACCCTTGTCCTGCCACCGCTAAATAGCAGCACAGTAGGGCGCGCCTGAGGTAAGTTCAAACCATGGAAAAGGCGCGTACGGCACGCCCTACTTGACTACTGCTCATGTTCGGTCAAAAGCATGGGCTGTGCGAAAGGGCTTTTGGTGGCTGAAAATTACTTTTTAGCAGCCAGCACTTTATTTCGACCCGCATGTTTAGCGTTATAAAGCGCTGCATCAGCGGTTTTCAACAATTCCTCTTCTTTGATGCCATGGTCTGGATAGGATGACACGCCAAATGAACAGGTGACTTGCGGGAGTGTTATGCCTTCGCAGCTGATTTTAAGGGCGGCAATGCTCTCCCTGATATTTTCCGCCACGATCATGGCTTGGTTTAAATCGGTTTCCGGCAATAACAGCAGGAATTCCTCTCCACCGTACCGGCACGTCAGGTCTACCTCGCGCACTATCTGCGGCAGCAGTTCCCCAAGAGCGACAAGAACGGCATCGCCGACGGCATGGCCATATTCATCATTGAAATGCTTAAAGTGATCGACATCGAACATGATAATGCAAAGTTGACGCTGAAACCTTTTGCAGCGTTTTAATTCATCGCCCAGCCAGTTAAGCATGTGCCGCCTGTTGACCAGACCTGTTAGCGGATCATGATGCGCCATATAAGTGAGTTGATTGCGTAGATGCAGATTCATCATGGCGAGGCTGATATGCTCTAACACCGTATTAGGCAGCTCTTCATCCCAGTTTTCTTCCCGCATATTATCCAACGACAAACGCAAAACGCCGAATGTCTGATTCTGAATTTCCAGCGGAACGCTATAGGCGGTGGTTACGTTTTCGTCTTTTGCTGGATTTCCATTTTCCGCCGTGTTTGATGCATCATGCACGTCAGTAAAAAGACAGCCCCAGGAAGCAATATGCTCCCATTTATCAAGCTGTTCATCCTGTAGCAAATAGATGCTGCCGGGTGTGTTTTGAAATATTTTCGGCATGGCTCGGTCTATTTGCCGGTGCATCTCATCCAGATTCTCGGCCGCCTGTAACTGACGGCTAAGTTCATTAAGGAGCATGACCTGCTCACTTTGGATGCGAAGTTGCCGGGTGCGAAATTCAACGGTCTGCTCCAGCGTCTGATTGTATTCCGCCAATTTTTCATGGGATTCGGACAGTTTTAGCGTGGTCGTTTCCAGGTTGGCGTAAAGCCTTGCATTATTGATGGATATGGCTGCCTGCGATGACAGCAGGGTTAGCATTTCGAGATGATGCCGGGTAAAAACGCCCGCAGTGATATTATTTTCCAGATAGAGTATGCCGATTAATTGGCCGGAGTTCATCACCGGTATGCACAAGATAGACTTGGGTTTTTGTGCCATCACATAAGGATCATGGATAAACGGCCCGTCGTTACAGGCATCGGATAACATCAGGTTTTGCCGGGTTCTTTCAACATAGCGAATGATAGACAAAGATGCATTGGTAACGTTCTCCACGGGGATAGTTTGCATTTTATACAGCTTATCGTTATCGATGGAGGCCTCGGTTACTATTATCAGGCGGTTATCTTCCCTTAATATGAACAGTCCCCGCTGCGCGCCTGCATTTTCAATCACTATACGCATAACCTTGCCAAGCAAAGTATCCAGCACCATCTCACCTGAAATGGCGCTGGACGCCTTCATCAGGGAGACCATATCCAGGGTTTCAGAAGTATCGGAGCGCGTTATCGGTTTTTTACCGGTTGAAAAAGCATTTGTTCGGGTATGAATGTTATGTCCATTTAATGCGTGGGGCTTTAGCTCAGGATAGGTTTCTTCCAGCATCTTGGCTTTAGCCAGCGCTCCCCAATAGAGATAGCCTTGGTGAGCACTTTCCAGGTAATGCCTGGCAAACACGACTTTACCGATGGATAGCCAAAACTTGGCGGCAAGCTCGAAAGCCAAGGCCTCGTTTTGGATAAAGCCATTAACCCTGGCAGATTCTATGGCGTCGTCATAGCCATTGATGGCATCAATAACGCGACCTTCAACCCTTGCCAGCTCTGCATTGACGAGCAAGTATTTATGCAGAAAGTTTTCTTCACAGTTTACGGCCCATACTCGCAACTGCAATTGTAATTTTTCGATCTTAAGCAACCGCTCTGTATTGCCGGTATCATCTTGGTCGCACAGAGCCAAAAGAATGAGCGACTGGTAGAAATTATATTCCGCCATGACGCTGGTGCCGCTAATAAAAGAAAGATCCTCCTTCGCTGCCATGATGCAAGCAAGCGCTTGTTCATAGTGTTGATACAGATAAAGCGTTTGAGCCTTGGCTATTAAAAAATAACAGGCGCCAATGATATTTCTGGAGCGACACCCGGACAAAAAATCGGCCTCGCTTATCTGATCGCTATCGAAGCATGCCCTGTGAGCGGTCATGCCTCGTAAATTTGCAATAATCAACAGGTAGCCTTGAATGGTATCAATTGGCATCTGGTGCTTGGCTTTCTGGACAAAGTCCATAAATCTTTCCAGCTTTTCCTGCATGATGTCCAACCGAATTCCTTGATTGAAAAGGTTAGCTGTGCCAAACCCCAGGATGTAACCTGCATACTGAAAATCGCCGCACTCAAGTCCGGTCTGGTAGCCGTCATTAAAAAGACTTTCCGCCTCTTTAAAGGGTTTATTCCAGTGAAACAGGAAAGCAATAGTGATGAATATGCCTCGACATTTTTGAACGGGGTCCTGGTACTTGTCGCTCATTTTCAAGCCCAGGCTGCCGAATTCATAGCCCAGCCTGTATTGACCCAGAACAGAGCTGAGTATATTGGCGTAGGTGATATAGGCCTTGGCCGATTCCGCGACGTGTCCATATTTTAGCGAAATATTCGCCATCTTTACGGCTATCAGGTTATACAGTTCAGGGTCGGACATATAACAGGTTGGCTGCATATTCATCAGTACTTTTATGGCTGCCTTGTGCAGTCCTGAAGTCATCTGCGGCGCGTCCAGTAATGACGCAATATCCCGTCCGCGCAGGTTTATTCTGGCTTCTGCAAGCTCGGCATCCAGCGCCTTTTTTATATCCTGTTCCGGTAAATCAAGCCCCAGCATCTCCATGGCCTTGCGTCCAGAAGCTATGCCTTTTTGGTATTCTGCTTTAACGGTATTTTGATAAATAAGCAGTGTATAAAGATCGGCTTTCTCTATGGAGGTTCTGGCTTGGTCGAGACTTGCGTCGATCAGCTGTTGGGATGCTTTAAAGTTGCCGTTAAGATATTCTGCTTCGGCCAATTCTTTGTGCAGAAGATAGTTGATTTCATAATGGCTTTCCCATGCAGATTCCGGCAAACAGGCTATAGCCTCGGTAAAGTAACTCAGCGAGGCAGAGAACGCCGCATTTTTTTTGGCCTTCTGCCCGACCCTGAGGTTTAAATGGGCTAAAGTGTCCAAGCTGTCCTGATCTTTTATAAGCGCCTTGCTGCGACGGTGATGATCTGCTATCTCAAATATTCTTTCATCCGTTTCTTCGGGGGAGCGCTTTTCCAGCAGCAGCGTCCCTATCTGTAAATGCAAAGCCTCAAGCTGGTCTTCCGGTATCAACGTATAGGCGGCTTCTTGAACCCGATCATGGACAAATCTGAAATGATTTTTCCCTTGCAGTATCATGCCGGCACTGATGAAAGGCTGAAGATTGATAATTTCTTGCCGGTTGTTTTTGCCGGACACCATCGACAGATCCTCAGAGGTAAAGCAGTTACCAAAGCAAGACGCCAGCTTTAACGATTCCCGTGCCGCATCAGGAAATCGGTTCAGTTTTCTAAGCATTAATTCAGCCACATTGTCGGTGGCCTGTATCTGGCTTATTTTTTCCATATCCCATTTCCAGCCGCTATCCGGTACAAAACTGAGCAGCTTTTCGTCATAGAGCGAGCGTAAAAATAATTTCAGGAAAAATGGATTTCCTTCGGTTTTTTTGAATATGGATATTGCCAAGGGGAGTGATCGATCTAACGAGCAGTTAAGCGCATCGGCGACTAATTGGTTGGTATGGGCTATATCCAGCGGCGTTAACGCTAACCGCTCCAGTTTTCCCTTGGCGGCTTCTATCTCGGCTATGCACAGCATCGCAGGATGCGCGCCTTGCATCTCGTTATCCCGGTAAGAGCCGATCAGCAGGAAGTGCTTTAATTCCTGGTCGGTTGCCAGGATAGTAATAAGGTTGAGGCTTGCAGAGTCCGCCCACTGCAAGTCGTCGAGAAACAGAACTAAAGGATGCCCATCGTTGGCAAAGGTACGCACAAAGTTAGCAAATACCCGGTTAAATCTGTTTTGCGACTCTATCGGCTCCAGCTCCGGCACTGCCGATTGCTTACCGATCAGGGTCTCTACTCCGGGTATCACATCAATGATGACTTGGGCATTAGCGCCCAGGGCGGACAATAATTTTTCTCGCCATAGCGCTATTTGCTGATCGCTTTCGCCAAGAAGTTGAGTGAGCAACTTTTCGAATGCATGGGCTATGGCGC
Source organism: uncultured Methylobacter sp. (assembly GCA_964488195.1). GTDB lineage: Bacteria > Pseudomonadota > Gammaproteobacteria > Methylococcales > Methylomonadaceae > Methylobacter_A. The sequence continues at coordinate 6,321 of CAZAUB010000108.1, forward strand.
TGTAGGCAGTGTCTCTTGCCAATTGGTCAAACTTGCCGAAGATAAAATACCCGCCCATACGGGTTATCGGTTTGTGCAGTTCATTAACCAACACTGATTTTCCGACGCCGGAATAGCCTGCTACCAGCAGCATTTCCCCTGAACCCTGGCTGGCTCGCTCAAATACAAAAAGCAATCTTTCCAGTTCCTGCTTTCGACCATATAATTTTTGCGAAATGTGAAACCGGTCAGAGACATCCGACCGTCCAAGATCAAACGGTGAAATAGCGCCTTTTGATTTTAGTTCGTTTAAACAGTGCAAAAGGTCTTTGTGTAATCCGGTCGCACTCTGATAACGATCTTCTGCATTTTTCTCCAGCAGCTTCATGATGATATTGGATACCTGAAGCGGGATTTTCGGGTTAATCGTAGCTGGCGGAATCGCAGGTTTTGCCAGATGGCAATGGATAATCTCTATGGGGTCGTCAGCCTCGAAGGGGGGACGTCCTGATAGCATTTCGTAAAAAGAAATGCCCAGTGAATAAAAGTCGGTTCTGTAATCCAGGCTCCTGTTCATTCGCCCGGTTTGCTCCGGCGACATATACGAGAGAGTTCCTTTGAGTTTGCGTAGGCCGATGGCTTCCTGGGTTTCCTGTTCCAGGTGAGTGGCGATGCCAAAGTCAATATACTTGGCGATTTTAGACTCGGGTGAGATAACGATGTTTCCAGGTTTGATGTCTTTAAAGACAACAGAACCGGCATGGATGGCTGCAAGGCCGGAAGCCAGCTGCATGGCTATTGCCAAAAAGTCCTCCACCGCCAGTCCGTCGGCGGCAATATAGTCCTTTAAGCGGATTGCGCCAAAGTCTTCGGTAATAATAGCCGGGCCGTAATCAGTCGCTTCCAAGCCATAATACCCAATGATATTGGCATCGTTAAGCTGTGAACCTATCTGGTAATCCCGCTTGAACTTTTCTACATCATCCAGGGACAGGTATTTTGAGGTGGGTACTTTTACAATAACGGCGGCGCTATCAGACTCCCGCTTCCCCTTGAAGATGGAGGAAGAGGCGCTTTTATAGATAAGTTCGCCTAATTTATAGCCTGGTATCGTTAGCATCGGTGTATTTTACTGATTAACCCGCCTAAGGTAAGAATTGATAATAACCCGGCAATCATAGCATTATGGCTGGATTTAATCATTCATCAAAGATCAGTGGCCTGAAATTTGTTATTTTTCAGCGTGCAAACTTCCTGTGACATGATTTTTTGATGCGATTTGACAGCTACGCGGTTTTCAACTGCAAGCTTATGTGGATGTACGGTATAATTGCCCCAAATTTTACTAA
>CAZAUB010000109.1:0-7644 GCA_964488195.1 uncultured Methylobacter sp.
TAACCAGCGGGTGAGCGCCCAGTACTTCTTCAACCTGTTTAATTACGCGGTAAAAATCAGCGCCGATGCGATCCAGTTTGTTGATATAGATAACACGGGCTACTTCGGAATCGTTGGCATAACGCCAGTTGGTTTCCGATTGGGGTTCCACGCCGCCTGAGCCGCAGAAAACGCCGATGCCGCCGTCAAGAACTTTCAGGGAGCGATAAACTTCAATAGTAAAATCAACGTGTCCTGGGGTGTCGATAATATTGAAACGATAGTCTTTCCAGAAACAAGTGGTCGCAGCAGACTGAATGGTGATGCCGCGTTCCTGCTCCTGTTCCATGAAGTCTGTGGTTGCCGCGCCATCGTGTACTTCACCGATTTTGTGGATTTTACCGGTAAGTTTTAAAATCCGCTCGGTAGTCGTAGTTTTACCGGCATCGACGTGAGCGAAGATGCCAATGTTTCTGTAATGCGCTAAATCTGTCATGTTTTTACTCTAAAGTTGGGCATAAAAAACTTTTTTGGTGACTGCTCCCAGCAAGCGTTCAAGATTTTGAACGCTTGCTGGGGACTCGTACCGGGGCGGTGGGCTACAAACCATAAGCAACCACACAACCTAAGACTGCGGTGGCGGGTAGCCATCGGAGTGGATGAAATGCGTCGGATACAGGCAGATAGCTCAAAGCCGAGTGAGGTGCATTTATTTGAGCCACCATCGCTGCTCACTCGTCCAGCTTCGAAAGCCCGCTATTTTAACCTAAAAACTTTGTAAAAACATAGAAAACCCATGTGTTATGTTGTATTAACACTAAAACGGCCTAATCTGTTTAATCATTCGATATCAGTATATTGAATAAGGACAAGCCTGGAACCTTGACGGTACAGTCATAATCGTTTTTAAAAGCTTAAAAATGGACTGTGCAATATCCCTGTATTTTGCTGCAATAGTCTCGATGGTTTTTGGCAGGATTGACCGGAAAGTTCGGACATAGGCTATTATTTTATTTTGCCCTCGTTCTCAGGCAGGAGCGTGGGAACGAGAAAGATGTTGTGTAAAAGCGGCATAAATGGGAGTTTATCTGGTTATGATTAATCCGATCTATCGGCAAACTGCCGTAAAACAGCTATATTTACTGACATGTTATTGTAGAATGTCTGATTGAAAACAGGGGCTCCAGATTGTGATTATCGCTGATATTATGACCGTCGATCCGGTTACGGTTAACATGGATACTGAGCTATTGTTGATCAAGGAAATTTTTGATCATGTCTATTTTCATCATCTGCTGGTTGAAAATGAATCAGACAAAACTTTTGCCGGGGTTATTTCGGATCGTGATTTGTTGAGCGCTTTAAGTCCTTATATTCATACGGCGGCAGAAACTTGGCGTGATAAAGAAACGTTAACAAAACGCGCTCATCAGATCATGTCACGTCAGATGGATACCGTGACACCTACAACGGATTGCAATATTGCTGTACGAAAAATGCTGGATGCGGATATATCCTGTCTGCCTGTCGTTGGCGATGACAAGGTTATTCTGGGTATTGTTACCTGGAAAGATTTCTTAAAAAACTATTTAAAACAACAATCGCCAGAAAACTATAAACATCTCGATATGAAACATGATTAGCGTAATGACCGGAATCAGTAAGGGAAATAACAAATTGTGTCTTTGTCAGCACGAGTCAATGTCGCTCGCTTTGACAAGGGTTAACGTAAGGTATTGCCGGTAAAAAACAAATGACATCGAAGAATGACCCTCTAAGTCCCAGTATAATCGAAATGGATCACCTGGAAGTAATCCCCCCCAAGGTTATAGCGGAGCCCCTTACTCTTAATGGCTGGACACATGTGCTGTGCAATGAAGAGATGCCGATATTTTCCAATACTGCGCTAAGTATTCATGAAATTTTGAGTGATGATAGAAAAGGAGCTATGGAATTGGCATCTGTTATTTTGCAGGATCCGAATCTGACCGTTAAATTATTAAAAATCAGCAACACGCCCCATTACAATCCAACGCGTCAGAAAATGGTGACTGTGTCACGAGCCATTATTATGATTGGTTCTGAGGTTATTCGTGAATTAACACTGGTTTGCTCCTTTTTTGAATCTATTTTATCCTCGATCAACAAACAACAAGCCAATGAAGAAATAGCCCAAGCCATTCATGCTGCGGTACACGCAAAGTCCATAGCGATGGCGGCGAACGATAAATCACCGGAAGAGGTTTTTATTGCCACGTTACTTAATCATATCGGCAGTATTTCATTTTGGTGTTTTTGCGGTGACCAGGGTGAGCGCATTCAAGCGCTGATAAAAAAAGGTGATTGCAGTCGCGAAGAAGCAGAGAAAAAAGTACTGGGCTTTAAATTGACAGATCTGGGTGCTTCTTTAAGTAAAGCTTGGAAATTAGGCAGTTTGGTTGAAGAATCGATCAAGCCAAAAGCATTGTCCAATAATCCCAGAGTGGGCTTGGTTCATTTAGGTTATGAAATTACCGAGGCGTTAAAAGAGGGTGCGGGTTCAAAAAAATATGAGGCTTGTGTCAGGAAGATTGAAGCGTTTACCAACCAATCCAAAAAAGTTATAGCCGAAAAGCTTCAAAATAACACGGCTATTGCGGCTGATATCGCCTGTCAATTTGGAGCCACTGACGCCGCCAGGATTATTCAATGCGGTCTAAATCAAGCTGTTAACTTGGAAGAGTCATCCCCGGTTATTGATAAAAAGGAATTGCAACTCCAGATTTCGCAGGATTTAACATCAATAATCAGTGACCAGTTTGACATTAATCTGTTGCTGGAAACGGTGCTTGAAGGGATTCATCGGGGTATTGGTATGGATCGAACCATTTTTTCTCTGTTAGTTGCCGATAAACAGTCCCTTAAAGAGAAGCTGTCTTTGGGCTGGCGCAAAGAAATGTATGAGCAAAAAGTCATTTTCAATATCTCAGAAACACCCCCCAATCTTTTTTTTCATGCCCTAGCCGGTACTCAGGCTTTTTGGGCTAAACCCTTAGTTAATGCCAAGTTGTACACACTCCGGGATATTAATGTGGTTGGAAAAAACGAATGTTTTATTATGCCGATTTTTTCCAATAAAATATCGATCGGTCTAATTTATGCTGATCGCGGGATGAGTGACCAGCCGTTGACCGAAGAGGATTTTAATGCCTTTAAATATTTTTCCCAGCAGGCAAACATAGGTCTTACACTTTATCGTTTACAGCGCAGTTAATGGTGCCGGGACAGTAAGTTATTGAACCTGCCAGGCGGACGGATGGGCAGGGGCGTCGCAATATTGATTGAGTAGCTTGGTAAAATAATCACGGCTAATTTCCTCGGCGCCAAAGCTTTCCAAGTGTTTTGTATGTACTTGGCAGTCTATCAGCTGATAGCCCCAAGACTTAAGCTGCTGAACCAGGGTTGCGAAGGCCACTTTGGAGGCATCGGTTCTGGTGTGAAACATCGATTCGCCAAAAAAAACCTGTCCCAGTGCAATACCGTATACCCCGCCGACCAGTTCATCATCTAGCCAAGCTTCAACCGAATGGGCAAATCCGGCTTGGTGCAGTTGATTATAAGCCGTGTTGATTTCTGTTGTTATCCAGGTGCCGGTCACGTCTTTTCGGGGATCTGCACAGGCCGCAATGACTTCATTAAAAGCCTGGTCAAAGGTGACGATAAAAATATTTTTACGCAGGGTTTTGCCCAAACTACGAGAAATAACCAGTTTATCGGGAAATAAAATCAAACGGGGATCAGGCGACCACCATAAGATAGGTTCGCCGGGGTTATACCAGGGAAATATCCCGTGCCGATAGGCGTTTAGCAGTCGATGTTGGGACAGACAACCACCGACAGCAAGTAAGCCGTCCGGTTCGCGGAGGGCTTTGTTTACCAACGGGAAATCTTGTTCGGGGTTATTCGGGTCGAGGACTGTCAATTGCATCTGAAAGGCTAAAGGCTAAAGGCAAAGGGCGAAAAAAGGCGGCTGTGTTGGAGTATGGTTTTTTTCGCCTTGAGCCCTTTGCCTTTCGCCTAATTTTATACCAATTCGTCAAGGAATTTTTCTGCATCCAGCGCTGCCATACAGCCTGTGCCTGCTGAAGTAACGGCTTGTTTATAAACGGAGTCCATCACATCACCCGCGGCAAATACGCCTTCAACACTGGTTGCGGTGGCGTTTCCGTGAATGCCGCTTTTGACTTTAATGTAGCCGTGCTCCATATCCAGTTGGCCCTCAAAAATACCGGTGTTGGGGGTGTGGCCAATGGCTATAAATACGCCATGTACATCCAGTTCTTTGGTCGAGCCATCCAGGGTGTTTTTCATTCTAAGGCCGGTAACGCCCATGTTGTCACCCAGCACTTCATCCAGTTGGTAATTCCATTCGATGACGACATTGCCGTTTTGCGATTTTTCAATCAGCTTGTCAGAGAGGATTTTTTCGGAACGGAATTTGTCGCGGCGATGCACGACAATGACCTTTGAGGCGATATTGGATAAATAAAGCGCCTCTTCAACAGCTGTATTGCCGCCGCCAATGACGGCAACGGGTTTGTTTTTGTAGAAAAAGCCGTCGCAGGTAGCGCAAGATGAAACGCCTTTGCCTTTGAAGGCTTCCTCGGATTCCATGCCCAAATAACGCGCTGAAGCACCGGTTGCAATAATCAGTGCATCACAGGTATAAGTGCCGGAATCGCCGGTTAACGTGAAAGGGCGAGCGGATAAATCAGCCGTGTGAATATGATCAAAAATTATATCGGTAGCGAAGCGTTCAGCGTGTTTAAGCATTCTTTCCATGAGCGCCGGTCCTTGCAAGCCTTCAACATCGCCGGGCCAGTTATCAACTTCGGTCGTCGTCGTTAACTGACCGCCTTGCTGCATACCCGTAATGATAACCGGATTCATGTTGGCTCGTGCGGCATAGATTGCGGCCGTATAACCGGCGGGGCCGGAGCCGAGAATCAAAAGGCGGCAATGTTTGGAATCACTCATTAAAAATCCTGTGTAGGGGTGAGACATAAATGACCAATTATGAAGATGAAAGCGTGTTTCGTAAACTGTTTTTATCGGCAAAGCCGACGGATAATTTCAGAAATTGCGTGCCGGAGTTTATGGCGTATATTATTAATGTGAAACATCTTATTATTGATCTATAATCATGTTTTGTTGGTAATTTATATGATGAGTTGTTGACTATGGCTGCTGTAATGGAAGAGAAAACCTTTCGTGGTTTGCGTGAAGTTGCTTTATTAGGCTTCATTGCAGGCGCATTATTCTTTTTAATCTCGCTGATCACGTTTAGTAACGAGGATGCAGGCTGGACGCACAGCGGGTCAGTGCAGACAATCTCTAACGCTTGCGGTGTTTTTGGCGCCTGGATCGCTGACTTCATGCTCAGCTGCTTCGGTTTGGCCGCTTACCTGTTTCCGGTCATTATCTTCTGGCAAGGTTATCTAATCTACACTCAGGGCAGGCAAGGCCGCGAAAAAATGATTCTCGCGCTGCAATGGATAGGGTCTATAGCGACCATTATTTCAGGCTCTGCGTTATTGAATTTGTATCTGTTAAGAATAGGCATTGAACTGCCCAGCAACACCGGAGGCATTTTAGGCCAGGAAACCGGCAATGCGTTGCTGGTCGTATTCGGTAATTCGGGGGCGACATTATTCTTGTTGGTGGTTTTTTTGGCCGGGGTTACCTTGGTTACCGGGCTGTCATGGGTAGCGGTGATTGATGTTATCGGCAAATATACCATGTTTATCTGTCGAGTTTTTTGTAGTAGTGTCCTGGGCTTGTTGCAGGATCGTTCGGTCAAGCGCACCCAAACGCTGGTCAATAATCCTGAAAAATCGGAACTTAAGAGAAAAACCAGCGCCAAAGCCATACCCATAATCGAAAAACCGGTAGAAAAACTTGTTAAAAACAGCCTTCCGCCCAAAAAACAGCCAGCCGTTAAATATGATGCCAGCAAAGGCGTGTTGCCTTCCCTGGAGTTACTGGATCGGCGCGATACCCGCGTCATAGGTTATTCGCAAACCGATTTGGAAGAAATGTCGAGATTGGTGGAAGATATTCTGGCCGATTTTAATGTCGCCGTCGCCGTCGTCGGCTTTTATCCAGGCCCGGTTATCACCCGTTTTGAATTACAACCTGCGGCAGGTGTTAAAGTCAGTCGCATCAGCACCCTGTCCAAAGATTTGGCCAGGGCGTTGTCGGTTACCAGCGTTCGTATCGTTGAAATTATCCCCGGTAAATCCGTAGTCGGTCTTGAAATTCCCAATCGGGAACGGGAAATGGTGACCTTGCGCGAATTATTGGTGTCAGCGCCGTTTGAAAAATCCAAATCCATGCTGACTCTGGCGATGGGCAAGGATATTTCCGGCACACCGATGGTTGCCGACCTTGGCAAAATGCCTCATGCACTGGTTGCAGGCACCACCGGTTCCGGTAAATCGGTCGCCATCAATACCATGATACTCAGCCTGCTTTATAAAGCGACACCGGAACAGGTGCGCTTGATCATGATTGATCCGAAGATGCTGGAATTGTCGGTTTATGAAGGCATACCGCATTTATTGACTCCCGTAGTAACCGACATGAAAGAAGCCAGCAACGCGCTGCGTTGGGCGGTTGCCGAAATGGAAAGACGGTATAAATTAATGTCCAAGATGGGCGTCAGAAACCTTGCCGGATTTAATCAGTTGGTAGAAGATGCGACGGCAAGAGGCGAGACCATCAGAGACCCCATGTTTCAAATGATTAACCCGCTGGAAGAAGGGGAAGAGTATCCCACCTTAAACACTCTGCCCAGCATCGTCATCGTCATCGACGAATTAGCCGACATGATGATGGTTGTCGGTAAAAAAGTGGAAGAACTGATCGCACGTCTGGCTCAAAAAGCCCGGGCGGCAGGCATACATTTGATCCTGGCCACGCAGCGTCCATCGGTTGACGTATTGACCGGCCTGATTAAAGCCAACGTGCCTACCCGGATTTCATTCCAGGTATCGTCACGCATCGACTCACGCACCATACTCGATCAAGGCGGCGCGGAAACCCTGCTGGGTAACGGCGACATGCTGTTTTTACCCTCAGGCACCAGCATTCCGATCCGTGCTCACGGCGCTTTTGTCGATGACCATGAAGTGCATCGTGTGGTTGAGTTTCTAAAACAAACTGCGCCGCCGGATTATTTGGAAGACATCACTCGCGAGCCTTCAGATTATTCCAGCGATGGCTATAGCATGAGCGGCAGTGGCGGCGATTCCGAAAGTGATGCCCTGTATGATGAAGCCGTGCAATTTGTCACGGAAACCCGTAAAGCCTCAATATCCAGCGTCCAAAGACGCTTTAAAGTCGGCTACAACCGCGCCGCAACCATGATTGAAGATATGGAAGCGGCTGGCGTAGTCACTCCTGCGGAAAGCAATGGATCAAGAGTCGTGTTGGCGCCGCCGCCCGTAAGAGCTTAACAATGAACATTGCGTTAACCGGAGTCGCCATAGTGCTGTTGGCGACTCTGGGCGGTATTGTTATCGTCAGACACAATTCTTCCGAGCAACCGATACAAGTTAAAGCCGTACTGTTCGGACTTTATTTTTGGGGGCTGGTGTTTTTACAGTTGGTTGTTTTCGGTTTATT
>CAZAUB010000110.1:0-7600 GCA_964488195.1 uncultured Methylobacter sp.
ACGTTTGATGACGTTTTATTAGTGCCTGCGCACTCGACTGTGCTGCCACGCGACGTAGAGATGAAGACCCAGCTGACGCGGGGCATTACGCTGAATATCCCTCTGGTTGCGGCGGCGATGGATACGGTTACCGAAGCCCGGCTGGCGATTGCGATTGCCCAGGAAGGCGGTATCGGCATTATTCATAAGAATATGACGGCTGAGCAGCAGGCGTGTGAGGTGCGTAGCGTTAAAAAGTACGAGAGCGGGGTGATTAAAGATCCGATCACGGTTTCGCCGGATGTGAGCATACGGGACGTTATCAAGTTAACCCGCTCCAAAAATATTTCCGGCGTGCCGGTGGTCAACGGCGCCGAGTTGGTCGGTATTGTGACCAGCCGTGATTTGCGTTTTGAGACGCGCTTTGATGAGCCGGTTTCAAAAGTCATGACGCCCAAAGAGCGCTTGGTTACGGTGAATGAAAATGCCGATCGTAAAGAAGCCATTGCGCTGCTGCATAAGCATCGCATCGAAAAAGTGCTGGTGGTCAATGAGGCCTTTCATTTGTGCGGCATGATTACGGTAAAAGATATACAAAAAGCCAAAGATTACCCGTTGGCCTGTAAAGATAAACAGGAGCAGTTGCGGGTTGGTGCAGCAATCGGTACCGGGCATGGCACGGAAGAGCGGGTCGCCGCACTGGTTGCCGCCGGCGTGGATGTGATTATCGTCGACACGGCGCACGGTCATTCTCAAGGCGTGCTGGACAGGGTGCGCTGGGTAAAGCAGAACTATCCCGATGTGCAGGTGATCGGCGGCAATATTGCCACGGCTGCTGCGGCCTTGGCATTGGTTGAGGCAGGCGCCGATGGCGTTAAGGTCGGCATCGGCCCCGGCTCTATCTGCACGACCCGTATTATTGCCGGTGTCGGTGTGCCGCAAATTACCGCAGTCAGTAATGTCGCGGATGCGTTAAAAGGAACCGGCGTGCCGTTGATTGCCGATGGCGGTATCCGCTATTCCGGCGATGTCGCTAAAGCGCTGGCTGCCGGTGCGCATGCAGTGATGTTGGGCGGCCTGTTTGCCGGTACCGAAGAAGCGCCGGGCGAGGTTGAGCTGTTTCAGGGCCGGTCATATAAATCCTATCGCGGTATGGGTTCTTTGGGCGCGATGTCGCAACAGCAAGGCTCCAGCGACCGCTATTTTCAGGAAGAAACCGAACTGGTCGAAAAACTGGTGCCGGAAGGCATTGAAGGCCGGGTGCCGTATAAGGGCAGTTTGCTTGCTGTTATTCATCAGTTGCTGGGCGGTATTCGCGCCAGCATGGGCTACACAGGCAGCCAAACCATTGCAATCATGCATGAAAAGGCGCAGTTTGTACGGGTGTCCAGCGCCGGTATGCGGGAAAGCCATGTGCATGATGTAACGATTACTAAAGAAGCGCCTAATTACCGGATGGAATGAGTTTAGGTGAAAGACGAAAGGCGAAGGGCTAAAGGTTAAGATCAACCTAATTTGAAGCACGGTTTTTTCGCCTTTCGTCCTTAGCCCTTAGCCCTTAGCCCTTAACCTTTCGCCTGATCTAAAAGAGCTCTATCGTGAAACAACAATCCCCAAACATCCATACCCATAAAATCCTTATCCTGGATTTCGGCTCGCAATACACCCAGCTGATCGCGCGCCGCATTCGTGAAATCGGCGTTTATTGCGAAATTTATTCCTGTGAATGCAGTGATGAGCAAATTAAAAAATTCGCGCCCAACGGTATTATTTTATCCGGCGGCCCCGAAACGGTAACCAGCGGCGATACGCCAAGAGCGCCGCAAATCGTTTTCGAACTGGGCGTTCCGGTGCTGGGCATTTGCTATGGGCTACAAACCATGACCGAGCAACTGGGTGGCAAGGTTGAAAGTTCCGATCATCGGGAGTTCGGTTACGCGCAAATCAGGGCGCGAGGCCATTCAAAATTACTGAGCGGTATTGAGGATCATTTGTCGCCGGAAGGCTTTGGCTTGCTGGATGTCTGGATGAGCCACGGCGACCGCGTGGTTGATTTGCCGACCGGTTTTACGCTGATTGCCAGCTCGGACGGTGCGCCGATTGCCGGTATCGCCAATGAAGACAAGGGTTTTTACGGTTTGCAGTTTCATCCCGAAGTCACTCATACCAAACAAGGCGGGCGGATATTGTCGCGTTTTGTGCTGGAAATTTGTGGTTGTGAAGCCTTGTGGACATCCAGCAATATTATCGAAGACAGTATCGAGGTTGTTCGTAAAACGGTCGGTACCGATCATGTGGTTTTGGGGCTGTCCGGCGGCGTTGATTCGTCGGTGGTTGCCGCGTTGCTGCACAAAGCCATTGAAGACCAGTTAACCTGTGTTTTTGTTGATACCGGTTTGCTGCGCCTGCGCGAAGGCGATCAGGTGATGGCAACTTTTGCCGAGCACATGGGCGTTAAAGTTATCCGGGTGAACGCCGAGCAGCGCTATCTGGACGCCTTGAGCGGCATCACCGACCCGGAACAAAAACGCAAAATCATCGGCAGCCTGTTTATTGACATCTTCGATGAGGAAGCCGCGAAAATCACCGATGCAAAATGGCTGGCGCAAGGTACGATTTATCCCGATGTGATTGAATCGGCCGGTTCCAAAAGCGGCAAAGCGCATTTGATCAAGTCGCATCACAATGTCGGCGGCTTGCCGGAAAATATGACCTTGAAGCTGGTTGAGCCGCTGCGCGAACTGTTCAAGGACGAAGTCAGGAAGCTGGGCGTGGAGTTGGGTCTGCCTGCGGATATGGTTTATCGCCACCCGTTTCCAGGCCCTGGGTTAGGCGTGAGAATATTAGGCGAAGTGAAAAAAGAATTCGCCGATTTATTGCGTCAGGCCGACGCTATTTTCATTGAAGAACTGTATCGCCATGACCTGTACGACAAAGTCAGCCAAGCGTTCGCGGTATTTCTGCCGGTCAAGTCGGTCGGCGTGATGGGCGACGGTCGGCGTTATGATTATGTGATCGCCATACGCGCTGTCGAAACTATCGATTTTATGACCGCTCGTTGGGCGCATTTGCCGTATGAGTTTCTGGATTTGATTTCCCGTCGCATTATCAATGAAGTTCCCGGTATTTCCCGCGTTGCTTACGACATAAGCGGCAAACCCCCCGCGACTATCGAATGGGAATAGACCCCACCACGGATGAAGCATGGATGCGCTACGCGATCAGGCTGGCGCAAAGAGCCGAGCAGCAGGGTGAAGTCCCGGTCGGCGCTATCGTGGTCAAGGACGATCGATGTATCGCGGAAGGCTGGAATATCCCGATAACCAGTCATGACCCAACCGCCCATGCTGAGGTGGTTGCATTGCGGGGCGCAGGGGTTCATGTTGCAAATTATCGGCTCAATGATGCGACCTTGTACGTGACGCTGGAGCCTTGCGTGATGTGCATAGGGGCCATGAGTTATGCACGGATTAAGCGGCTGGTTTTTGGTGCATATGACCCTAAACGGGGCGCAGTGTGCAATGCCTTGAGCCTGACCGATGCGAGTTTTTTAAATCATCGGATCAGCTGGGACGGCGGCGTACTGGAAACGGAGTGCTCGGAAATGTTGAGGGATTTTTTTAAAGCTAGGCGATGAAGATGGGCATGTATTTTAAAGCGCCGCCGGATCAATGGTTACCGCTTGCTCAGTATTTTCGCTATCGTCGTCCATCGCATTTTTCTTGATCTGGGTTTTCTCGGTCAGCCAGACCAGTAAATCGTCTGGGTAGATGAGTCAAGAATGTCGGTTGCATCGGTTCCCTACCATTGCGACACTTCCACCGTCCTTGGTAGTCGGTCGCATCAGTTCCCTACCGATTGCGACACTTCCACCATCCCTGGCAGTCGGTCGCATCGGTTCCCTACCGATTTTGCGACACTTCCGCCATCCCTGGCAGTCGCAATTGTTTGTATGCATTAATCAATGCATTGGTTGAGCAATCGTGGCTGTCGATGATTTGGTCGTTTTGAAGTTCCGGCAGGATGACTTTGGCCAAGTTTTTTCCTAATTCAACCCCCATCTGGTCAAATGAGTTGATATTCCAGATGACACCTTGGACATAAATTTTATGTTCATAAAATGCAATGAGTGAGCCCAAGGTTTTGGGCGTCAGTTTGCTAAATAAAAACGAATTGGACGGTTTATTGCCGTCGAATATTTTGGAGGCGACCAGCACGGTGTCGGTCTGGTCGTCGGGCGATAATTCCCGCTTAACTTCCTTGGCTGTTTTGCCTTTCATCAAGGCTTCCGGTTGGGCGAGAAAGTTTGAAATCAAAATATCATGATGTTCGGGCAGTTTGTAGTGACTGTTTGCGGCGGCCAGAAAATCGCAGGGTATCAGTTTGGTACCCTGATGGATAAGCTGAAAAAAAGCATGTTGGCCATTGGTGCCGGGCTGGCCCCAAATAATCTGACCGGTACTGTAATCTACTTTTTTACCGTTAAGATCTATGCTTTTACCGTTGCTTTCCATGTCCGCTTGCTGAAAATAATCGGCGAAAAAAAGCATGGACTGGTCGTAAGGTAAGAGGGCGTGAGATTCGGCATTATAGAAATTGTTATACCAAATGCCAAGCAAGCCCATGATGACCGGGATGTTTTTTTCAAAAGGCATGGCGCGAAAATGTTCGTCGGCTTCGTAAGCGCCCTGTAAAAGCTCCTCAAAATTATCCATACCCACATATAAGGCGATAGACAATCCTATGGCTGACCATAAAGAATAACGTCCGCCGACCCAATGCCTGAATTCAAACATATTATTGGTATCTATGCCAAATTCGGCGACATTTTTGGTGTTTGTAGAAATGGCAACAAAATGCTTAGCAATGGCCTGTTGATTTTGCGCATTCTCAAGAAACCAGCTTCTTGCCGACTTTGCATTGGTCATGGTCTCTTGTGTAGTAAATGTTTTAGACGCAATAAGAAATAGTGTCGTCTCGGGGGATAAATGCGTTAGGGTATTAACAAGATCGGTCTGGTCGACATTGGAGACAAAATGAACTTTTAATGTCTCGGAAGCATAAGGGGTAAGAGCAGTCGAAACCATCTTCGGTCCCAAATCGGAACCGCCTATGCCAATGTTAACGATGTCGGTAATGGCCTCGCCGGTATAGCCCTTCCATTCGCCTGAGCGAACGCAAGTGCTGAAAGCTCGCATTTGGGCGAGAACACTGTTGATTTGCGGCATCACATCCTGTCCGTCAACATAAACAGGTTGATTGCTTCTGTTGCGCAAGGCAGTATGCAGGACGGATCTGTGTTCGGTGCTATTTATTTTTGCCCCGCAAAACATGGCTTTAATTTTTGCGCCCAGCCCGACATGCTTAGCAAGATCGATCAGTAAGGGCAGGGTTTGATCGGTTATTCTGTTTTTGGAGTAATCAAAAAGGATGTCGTTAAAACGAAGAGAGAATTTGGCGTGGCGGTTGTTGTCAGCATTAAAACTGTCGCGTAGCAGGATATTTTTGGTTTCGTCGTGATGTTTTTTTAAAGCTGTCCAAGCCGTGGAAGTGGTCAAAGATGACATGCGGTAAAGCTCCATTTGAATAAAGTTAGCTTAAGTCTACGAAAAGCAGGGAAGGATAGCAATAGTTCGGCAGCGCATTACCTTATAATTGGTGGTAGGCTAGGGCTTTCCATCAATTCCTTTATTTGGCTAAATCGATGTGCTAGAGTTACCCATTGCTATTGGTCAAAAATACGGCGGAAGACGCTTGTTTTTGGCATTGTAGGGGCGACCGGCCGGTCGCCACCCTGCATAGATAGCATTTACATTTTTCTCATAATAATAATTTTATCAAAACTGGAAGGTATTATGAACAGTACACACATTTTAAGAAAGGGTTCCCTGGTACTTCTGGGATTGTTATTTTCCGCATCATTATGGGCGCACGGTGGTGCCGCAGGTACCGATACTGATCAATGTAAATTCGAATTGGAACCCACTCATTGGTTACATTATACCGCTTATCAACCTAACGCATTTCCCGCTGAAGATTTTTGCGCCAATATTCCTCGCGCTAACGAACTTACTTTACTGGTGTTCGATTATCAGGACATGAAATACCGGGATATGTCGGTTGAGTTTGAGGTGACAAAAGAACCTGAAGGCACTAGCGTATTCAAGCTGCCGGCTGCAAAACATAAAAAAGGCACGGTTGAATTAAGACTGCCAAATGGCGTGCCGGAGCCAGGCAAATACCTGATTCATATTACTCTGGTTCCTGATGCGGATAAGATGGATGCGCGCACTGAGGGTGCGAGGTTGGATGCACACATGAGTTTTAAAGCAGGTGGCGGTCAAGCAGTGAGCAAAAATAATTTGCTGTTGTATGCACTTTTCGCATTCGCAGGTCTTTATGTACTTTATCTGTCGCACGCTGGCTTCAAAAGCAAGGTGGATGAAATCATAGGAAACCTTAAAAACTAGTTTTTGGTAGGTTGCGTGTTGATGCCATTGCCTACATGGATGTAGGTAAGGGGTGGAAGCCTCGCTTAGAAGCGCCTACTTTTGGTGATTTTATTGAACAATGGAGGAAATGAATAATGGTGAAGTTATTATCGGCTGGGGCACTGATTTTTCTTTTTTCTGCGCCCGTATTGGCAGTGGAATATGAAGATCATAGCGGTATGCTCATGGATCACGGTGATGGTCATTTAATGGACATGGCCGGTGGTATGGTTATGGGGCAGAATACCAGTACATTGCCGGGTGGCTGCGACAGTATCTCTGAGACCAAGGAAATTACTGTGCATGCCGGTCATAAATACGCTGAGAAATTCCCCGGCAGAATGTTTGCGTTCGATACGCAGGAGTTTAATTTTAAACCATGCACTAAATTGACTGTTCATTTTGTCAATGAGGATAATGTCCGACATCAATGGATGATGCATGGCTTGCCCAAGTATTTATACCCTAAAGGCATGTTCCATTTGGAAGCATCCGGCCCTGCAAAAATTTCTGGAACTTTGATTCTACCTCCCGGCGATAAAACCTATCTGGTGCATTGTGACATTGCCCAGCACATGGAAAAAGGCATGAAAGCCCAGTTGAAAGTCGGCAAAGGTGATGGCGATCTGCCTAGTATTCCAGGTGTGACGGCTTACGTCGTGCCTGATGACTACAAGGGAAGTCTGTCGACAGTGATGGCCGAAGTTTCGGCCTCAGCTGAAGCCGCAGCCAAAGTCGCACCGGTTGTTGTAACAGATAAGACGGCACCGGTGCCAGTCATAAAACAGGGCAAAGAAGATTCGGTCATTTCAGGTGTTACCGTGATCGGTTTAGCGATTGGCTTGCTGCTTGCGCCTTTTTTGGCGAAAAAATTTAAAGGTATGAGCCCATCAGAGGTGGTCGCCACTATTTTTGATTTGTTGAGGACAGGCATTGGATTGGTTGTAAAGCTGTTGTCTGATTTGGTCAAGCGGGTTGTTTCTAATAAAAACAAGATATTGCCTGGAAGTTAAGTTCGGGCAACATGAGCCCCTGCACTCTTTGTTGAGCGCAGGGGCTTTTTTTGAGGGAAAAAGTGCAAGACATAGGGCTTGAAATAGGTGGGCTGTTTATCAGCGCATTTATATCGG
>CAZAUB010000111.1:0-7550 GCA_964488195.1 uncultured Methylobacter sp.
AATAATCAAAAAACGGCTAAAGCCATCAACATGAATGCGAAAATCCGTGAATACCGACGCGGCACCGCCGGTAACTTTAGAACCGATAACGGGGTTGTCTGCAAAGTGAACCGACAGAGATGCTAAATCGGCATTCTCCTCATAATTAATATCGGCAGCTGAGACAATGGTTGCATGAGCTGCAACAATGACTTGCCCGGTTAATTGCGACATCCAATCCACCGGAACTTTTTTTAGCGCGGAATCCGTAAAAGGATCTGTAGGGGTGTCATGTGCATAAAAACTGTACGTACTAAACTCACCATGCTGTTCCCAACGTATTTGAAAGGAATTGAAGGTAGCGCTGAAGTGATCCACCTCTTTTTCAGGCGGGGCGACGCCAAATCTTTCGCAAAGCGCTGCCAAGTGCTTACGTTCCTGCATTTTTTCATCACTGGACAGCAATAACGCAAGATGGCTTGCCCTAACCGGTAAATTGCGAATGAACGGCGCTCGGGCGTGGACTTCGTTGTGCAGTACAAAGCGTTGCGGATGATTTCCAGGGATGGGGAATAAAGTCGTCACAGATGTTTTTTAGGTTTTTTTAAGGTAAGGGACATAGGGGACAGACCACGGTTTTTCTGCCCAAAGTATAGTTACTATTTGTTGCTCGGCGTATTTCATCTACAAGCCCAATATCCAATTCATGTCTAAATAATCCAAGACCAATCCGGAAAATACGGCCAAGCCGAACCAGTTATTATTTAAAAACGCCTTAAAACAAAGCGCTTTTTCCCGGTGAAAAATCAATTTTTGCTGATAAATCGACAAGCCTGCCGCGATTAAAATACCGCCGTAATAAGGCCAGCCGGTGTGCGCCATTTGCCCGACTATAATCAGCAAGCCGAGTATGATGATCTGCAATCCAGCCATGATATGACGGTCGTATACGCCGAACAGTATAGCCGCCGATTTAACGCCTATTTTTAAATCATCGTCCTTGTCAACCATCGCATACATGGTGTCATAAACCAATGCCCATAATACGACGGCCAAATACATCACCCAGGCCACGGGCGGAATGCTGTTTGTCTGCGCGGAAAAAGCCATCGGCACCGCCCAGCCAAAAGCGATGCCCAAATAGGCTTGGGGGAGATGGGTATAGCGTTTCATGAACGGATAGCTGGCGGCCAAAAATGCGGCGATAAACGACAGCATGATGGTGTAGATATTAAGCAATAATACTAGGCCGAAAGCGCATAAACACAACATTACAAAAACCAGCAGCGCTTCCTTGGGCTTTACCTTGCCTGCGGCAATAGGCCGATGTTGGGTGCGTGCTACATGCGGATCGAAATCGCGGTCGGCATAATCGTTAATCACGCAACCTGCTGCCCGCATCAGCACCACGCCCAGACAAATAACGGTCAAAACCAGTAAATCAGGTTTGCCGTCGCTGGCAACCCACAGCGCCCATAATGCAGGCCACAATAAAATCAGGATGCCGATAGGCTTATCGAATCGCGCTAATAACCAGTATTGCCTGATTCGATCCATTGCTGTGTCCATCATCGTTAATGCCTATTCCAACACGTGAGTTTTGTTAAAAATGCTATTATAGCTTTTTTATTTTTAAGGAGCGCGTGAACCATGAGTGTAAAAATCTATCACAATCCGCGTTGCGGCAAATCGCGGCAAACCTTGCAATTACTTCAGGAGCAAGGCATAGAGCCGGAGATTATTGAGTATCTTAAAACGCCTCCCAGCGCTCAGGAGCTGGACGGCATTCTGCAAAAACTGGGTATGGAGCCGCGCGAGTTAATGCGTAAGAACGAAGCCGAATATAAAGCAAACGGCCTGGACGATGCAGCATTGGATCGGCAAGCGTTGATATTAGCCATGGTGAACCATCCTATTTTAATTGAACGGCCTATTGTAATTGCGGGTGGCAAGGCGGCAATTGGCCGTCCGCCGGAAGCAGTTTTGACCATTCTTTAAGGCTTAAGCTTATGGCAAAAATCCTGGTTCTGTATTTCTCCCGCAACGGCACCACCGCCGATATGGCTAATTATATTGCCCGTGGCGTAGCGTCGGTTGACGGCGCTGAAGCGTTGCTCAGAACCGTCCCCGATGTGTCAGCTGTCTGCGAAAAGACGGCCGAGAGCATCCCCGCCCACGGCGCGCTTTACGCAACGCTGGACGATTTGAAATCCTGCGACGGTCTGGCGCTGGGCAGCCCGACTCATTTCGGCAATATGGCCGCGCCGCTAAAATACTTTATCGATGGCACCACCGAAATCTGGTTTTCAGGCGCATTGTCCGGCAAACCCGCCGGTGTGTTTACCTCAACCGGCAGCATGCACGGCGGACAGGAAAGCACCTTGTTATCGATGATGTTGCCGCTGTTGCACCACGGCATGCTGATACTGGGCTTGCCAAGCACCGAGCATGCATTGCACGAAACCACGTCAGGTGGCACGCCTTACGGCCCGAGTCATGTATCGACCAATCACACCGGATTGAGCGACCACGAAAAAAATCTGTGTAGAGCTCTCGGTGCACGCCTAGCTAAAACCGCGCTTCAACTGAAACAATCTTCATGAACATAAAACCGATTTACTACTACATCATAGCCTTGGCCGGTTTTTTCGGGTTATTCGCGTTGTTGATGCTTTGGAATACCGTGCTCGCGCCGTCCACACACTTTCCGGTGGCGCTGGTTTTATTGGTCGCCGTTACGCCGTTATTATTGCCGATGCGCGGTTTGCTGGATCGCAAACCTAGAAGTTGCGCGTGGGCAGCCTACGTCAGCCTGATCTATTTTCTCCACGGTACTGCCGAAGCTTACGTTAGCGCCGACGAACGGCTGTATGCATCACTTGAAATCCTGCTGAGCCTGATGCTGTTTTTCGGCACGGTATTTTATATACGCTTTGCGGGAAAACATAACTGACAATGGCGCAGCAACTTCCCTTACATTTTGAATTCAGGGCCAGTCAAACATTTAACGATTTTTTTCCCGGTGCCAATCACGAGATCGTCACTCACTTACAACAGTGCATTAGCGGTCTGGGCGAACAGCAAATTTTTCTCTGGGGCAAATCAGGCCAGGGCAAAACACACCTCTTGCAAGCCTGCTGTCACGAGGCGCAAAATCACAACCTCAGTTCATTCTATTTTGATTTATCGAATGGGCAATTGCCTGATTCAGAGATGCTAAGCGGGCTTGATGAGTGTGAGGTCGTTTGTTTCGACAACATCGAGCCCATAACCGGTAACGCGAACTGGGAGCTGGCTTTTTTTAATTTTTTTAATCAGCATCGCGATCGCGGCCACAAACTGATCGTATCGGCATCTTCTGCACCCAATGCTATTGCCATTCAATTACCTGACCTTAAAACCCGCCTTAATTGGGGGCTGACCTTAAAAATACAGCCTTTAACCGACAGCGACCGTATTGCGGCATTAATTTTTAAAGCGGGTCAAATGGGCTTTGAAATCGCCCCGCAAGCCGGGCGATTTCTGCTGACGCATTACGACAGGGATCTGGCCTCTTTATGGGTCTTACTGGGAAAGCTGGATAAGGCGTCATTGGCTGCCAAACGTAAATTAACCATCCCCTTTTTAAAGCAGATTCTGGACGAAGAAAGTCATGATTAAAGCGCTTGTTATTGGAGCAGGTGCCATCGGCGCGTTTTACGGCTCGCTGCTGGCAAAGACCGGTGCCGAGGTGTCGGTAGTTTGCCACTCTGATTACGATCAGGTTAAGCAACACGGTTTTATCATCGACAGCCACCCTCTCGGCCGCTGGAATTTTACCCCGGCACAAGTCTTAAAGAATGCTGCGGATTTTGAAGGGACGGCAGACTATGTTTTGCTCTGCACCAAAGTCATTCCGACTCTGGATCGGGTCACCCTGATACGCCCGGCTGTTGGTCAAAATACGGTGATAGTCTTCATCCAGAATGGCGTGGAAATCGAACAGGAAATGCTGGACGCTTTCCCCGACAATGAAGTCGTCAGCGGTTTGGCATTTATTTGCTGCAATCGGGTAAGCCCTGGCGAGATATTGCATTTGGCTTATGGTCGTTTGGCTTTGGGTAATCTGCCTAACGGGGTCAGCAGTAAAACCGCACGGCTTTGCGAACTCTTTAATCAATCCGGCATTGACTGCAAGGCGACCGAAGACATCGTTACCGGGCGTTGGCAAAAATGCGTCTGGAACGCGCCGTTTAATCCGCTATCGGTCTTATCAGGCGGTTTGCCGACGCTCGACATCCTGCAACCCCAGGAGTCTTTCGTGCGCAGCATCATGCAGGAAGTTTGCAACATTGCGGCGGCATCAGGGCATCCGCTGCCCGACGATATTGTTAACATCAACATCGAGCATACCTACGCTATGCCGCCTTATAAAACCAGCATGTTACTGGATTATGAAAACGGCCACCCGATGGAGACCGAAGCCATCCTGGGCAATGCACTACGCGCCGCGCAGCGGCTAGGTATAGCCGCCCCTCATCTGGAATCGGTCTATGCGTTGATGAAGCTCAGGGAATTGAAGCTCAGCAGTTAGAAAAACCAATTGTCCACGAAAAGCACGAAAGACACGAAATAAATTAGCAAGTTGCATTTGCACAGCCATTCATCCTTTGGGTAACGAGCTACAACTTGGTATCTCTATTAAGTTTTTCGTGCTTTTCGTGGACAAATCGATTATCTGCTGAGCGATTATTTACCGTAAAAAACATAATCCGCCGTATAGGCAATTCGCTTTTCACTGCCCAAATGATTAGCATCACATCCCGATGAAGGCGGCAGGCCGCCGTGCGTATTAATCCGGTTAATAAAGCTGACGTTCGAAAACAAGCCATTGCCCTTATGGGAAACTACCTCGACCAGCAACCAGGAAATGGCCTTGCCCGGTGCCATATCGATTTTATTGACCACCCTCCCGACTACGCGACTGCCTTCTTTATATTCCCAAAGAGGGCCGACAGTGTGATTCCCGACTATCTTACCCTGCGCATCGAACAGCTTGGCATCGGGTGCTTGCGTTTCCCAAACATACTCGCCTTTATTGAGCGCGCATTGGTAAATCTGATCGCCTTTTGCATGGACGGTCAAAATAGGGCTATAGCCCGCAGGCACCTTAATCTGCTCGGGTATTGAAACCTCGGCATAAGCCGCGCCTTGTAACATGACCCATAAAATCAATATTTTTTTAATCATAACATTCACCACGGCATTGGCGTTCCGTCATACTTGACGAAACACCCTGATTGATCCAATGAAAAGTTCTTTATCAAAGCGCACATTCCGGCAACGCTTTGATCTGCATTAATTAACCCGTTGGGTCCGCCCATATCGGTTCTGACCCAGCCGGGATGGAAAATAAGCACGCCGACAGACTGGTCTTTAAGCCCTATCGCCAGGCTCTTCATTGCGGCATTCAGCGCCGCCTTGCTTGACCGGTACAAAATACTGCCGCCGCTGTCATTATCCGTAACACTGCCCATCAGGCTGCTGATATTAACAATCAGTTTTTTATCGCTGCACTTGATTTGCGGTAAAAACGCTTCGGCCATTTTCATGGGGGCCAGGGTGTTAACCATCAGCGACTGGTTCCAAGCCTGATAATCAAGCTGACCAAAACCGCCGCTCTGCTTGTCCCCGTAAACACCCGCATTGTTAATCAACACATCGATACAATGGTCTGACAATTTTTGCGACAGCGCATCAATTTCTCCAAACTCTGAAACATCCAGCGCTTCCAACTGAATATTATGGCGACGACTGGCGAGATTATTTAAATCAAACGCATCATCCGGGTTACGAGAACAGGCAATGACATGCCAACCCTGTTCGGCATATTGGCGGCAAAACTCCAGACCCAAACCGCGATTAGCGCCGGTAATTAAAACTGTAGTCATTTTAGTACCTCCCATAAAAAAACCTCCTGCATCGACAGACACAGAAGGTTTCTTATACTACTTTCTTTAAAATTAAGCTGAAAAGTTTTTTGCAGCAAAATCCCAGTTAACCAATGCCCAGAATGCTTCCAGATAGGCAGGACGAGCATTGCGGTAATCGATGTAATAAGCATGCTCCCAAACGTCACAAGTTAACAAAGGCGTTTGACCGGTCGTTAATGGGCAGCCCGCATTGCTGGTGCTAACCAGCGCCAAGCTCCCGTCAGTATTTTTTACCAGCCAGGCCCAGCCTGAACCAAACGTCGTGACCGCACATTTGGTAAATTCTTCTTTAAATTTTGCAAATGAACCGAAAGTTGCGTTGATCGCATCGGCTAAAGCGCCGGTAGGTTCGCCACCTGCATTTGGCGCCATACTGTTCCAGTAGAACGTATGATTCCAGACTTGCGCCGCGTTATTGAAAACGCCGCCGGAAGATTTCATGATGATTTCTTCCAACGATAAACCTTCAAATTCAGTTCCTGGAACCAGATTATTCAGGTTTGTCACATAAGTTTGATGATGCTTGCCATAATGAAACTCCAGGGTTTCAGCAGAAATTTGGGGCGCTAATGCATCTTTAGCATAAGGTAAAGCAGGAAGTTCGAAAGCCATGGGATTCTCCTAAATAAAGTTATTAAAGGTGTTGTGTGCAAAAAGCTGGCAACAAAAATAAATACCAAGTGTTTTGATAGGCAATTACTTTAGCATTGCTCGTCGATTAAATAAAGCAATAGCGCAAACAGGAAGATGACAAATTGCTAAAATTGCTTGTGTTGGCTTCCAGTTATGTAAAGCAACGCCCAATATTTACCACTTCCAGCGTCTGCTTTAACAGTCTACGTAAATAGATAAACATATAAAACAAAGTATTAAGATTTTTCATGATCAAATTTAACGATGTTTACTGGCAAATATTCAACGCTGAATAGCACTAAACCTCCTTATTTTCGCAAATCTTCCTTGTGAGTTGACCTTATCAAGGCTTGTCGTTTGATTTGAAGTCAATTCAGGCGATAATGACGGTCGCTATAAGATAAGCGAGCTCTTAGGTGTACTCAAATTACGGAATGGTGTTATGAAATCCAGAGATAGACGACGGGGACTGGTTTTGGTTAATACCGGTTCGGGCAAGGGGAAATCTTCCAGCGCTTTGGGCATGGTTTTTCGTGCCGCAGGCTGGGATATGAAGGTCTGTGTAATCCAATATATCAAAGGGCAATGGCAAACCGGCGAACAAAAAGCCGCAGAGCGTTTTGATAATATTGAATGGCATACATTGGGCGACGGCTTTACCTGGGATACTAAAAACCCTGAGCAGGATATTAAAACCAGCCGGGAAATTTGGGAATTTAGTAAGGCCAAGATTCTGTCTGAACAATTCGATATGGTATTGCTGGATGAGATCAATTACTGCTGCGGTTATAATTGGATTTCCGGTCAGGAAATAGCCGACTTTATTCGCGATGAAAAACCGGCCTGGCTGCATCTAATCTTGACCGGCCGCAATGCTGCGCCCGAAGTTATAGACATTGCCGATACCGTAACCGAAATGGTCAAAATAAAACACGCTTATGAGCAGGGGATCAAGGCTGAACAGGG
>CAZAUB010000112.1:0-7541 GCA_964488195.1 uncultured Methylobacter sp.
CCGCTCCCTTGTGTTCTGCTGAAGGAATCTTACCACACCGAAAATAAGCAGTGACAATCCTTATCAATAACCAAGCCAACAAATAAAGTTTTCTATCTCACTATGATCCGTTGACACTCAACATGATGTTTCCAAAATCAATGGCTCCCTCAACAATTCGAAAGACACCTTTGCCCCGTTCTTCGTTATTTTTCCAAATAAAATTTCCAATCTGGATTTCGGTTCCGCAATGCACAGAGTCTTCGACAATAACTTGGACGTTCTCGGCAAGAGTCATTTCCGACAGAAGATGGGTTCGATCCATATGAAGCCGGGCACCATCATTTTCAAGCTTTTCCCTAGTGTGGAGGGCCTTGTTTAACAGACCATTTTTATCTTTTTCGGGATGAGCCAAAACAAAGGCAATAATTTTCTTGATGTCTTCCTGTCCCTTTTCATTCGCGTCAATCTCAAGCTTAAGCGTGTCCATCTGCGCCTGAAGGTAAGGGTTAAAGCCCGCCCTGATTTTGGTTATAAAACCGGCGTTCGAACCTATAATGGCGGCTTTTACTAGAGCTGATGCACTGGTAATGCCGCCTATGATACGGCCTTTTTTTCCGCCGGATTTCCCGACCAATATTCGATTAAGTGCGGTCAAATGGTTATGCATCGAAAATTCTTCAATAATAATATCTATGTCCGCTTCCATGCAGACATTTTCAGCAAAGCGCACACTGATTGAGCCTTTGCTGATAATTCTCGCGTTAAAGGTGGGAGTCTCATGTGGATCGCCGCTATGTTCGCTATGACCAATCACGCCGCCTTTGATAACGATATTTCCACCCGCTTCAATTTCTGCTGCTTCGACGGTTCCCCCCACAAACACATCCCCCGACGCGTGAACTTTCATCCCGTCCTTGACATCGCCTTTGATATTAATGGTGCCCTCGAAACTCATGTTGCCGGTTGAAATATCCACCCGCGACAGGTTGATGGTAGGTTCCACCACAACGCCGTTAGGAACCAGCTTTGGTTGGCCGGTGATCGCAGCCAGCAATAGACTGTTATTATCCGGGTCAAGCTCTGCATCCGAGTCAAACTCTACACCCTGTAGCCCCGAGGCAAACTGCGTGTCCTGCCCTGGTTGAGGCATAAGCACTTGCCCGGTAATGTCCCGCCCTTTTTTGCCTTCGGTGGGCGGGGTGCGGCACATCAGCGGGTCGCCAGGCCTTACCACAATAAGCTGTCCAAGATCGCGATAATCAGCGATACCGTGCTCGTCTACCTGGGGTTTCCGTTCTCTTATTTGCGGTATCAGGCTTTGAAACCGCGCGTCGATACCCCGCACGGGGTGTAGCCCTTTGGCAATGATACGATCTGCGGCATAACCTTCTTTTATGGCGGCCTCTATTTCATTTTTCATGATGCCGCTGACTACTCCTTTTTCCTGCAAAGCCAGCTGGATTTGAAATAGCGCGACTGGAGCGCCGCCGAAGGGGGGGATTAAAGTAAGCCGCGCAGTCATTTTATCGTCGTCAATTTTGAGCGTACACGCACCATCCCTGCGCTCGCCAATTTCCAGCACAAAGCCCTCATTAGGATTGTTGTACTGTTTTACCAGATTTGACAGTGAATTTTCATACAGAAAAAGATCGGAAAGACCTTGTTGAGCCAGCGTCTCTCTGATCATTGCTTCATCCAGCGGCGGCTTGCATTCACACGCTTCAAATGTGGCAAGCAACTTACCGTCATCGCTCAGCTTAAATGTCAGCGCATCTGTAGGTGACGCATCGTCCACGGCTTGCTCCTTGGAGAATTATTGCTGCTTATCAGCGATGAGAATATGAAAAAATCAGCCATGCTTTATCGATCTGAACGCTATCACCAACAGTAGGCGAAAAATAAGGGCAATGTTTAAGTTAGACTAAAGGGTAGCACATTATTAAAAAACCGCGTGACTGACTGGCTTGCCCGTTTCGAGCGGTTTGGTTTGGTGTTTTGTTGATAGATTCGGAGTAGCGGGATAGCATACGACACCATGTCTACACCGCCCGACGGGTGAGTGGTCGTTTACACCGTGAGCACGTTTTGCTGATGTTTAAAAAAGTCCCAGAACACCGGGGATACTGCGGCTAAAAAATCACCTGCTTGGTTGGCGTTGCGTTCCATCCTTGGCAACGTCCTCAAGATTCCTTAAAATCCTTCTTCTGTTTTGGCGACGTGACTACCTAAATAGGTTCGACATTGTGCGGGTAAGTTCAGCTACTCACCAACCGTCTATATTTTCCAAACAGCTTATTTCCATGGTCTACAATAAATAACAAACACTGCAAAATCTTGCTTGTCATAGTAAAATGCCGTCAATCTCTTATATAAATAATGCAAACATGGATCAACGTACTGCGGAAGTAGAGCGAAATACGCTCGAAACTCAAATCAAAATCAAAATTAACCTAGACGGATCGGGTAAAACCTCGTTTTCCACCGGCGTCCCTTTTCTTGAACACATGCTCGATCAGATTGCCCGGCACGGCTTGATCGACATGGACATTGACGCCAAAGGCGATTTGGATATTGACGACCACCACACCGTTGAAGACATTGGCATTACCCTAGGCCAGGCGTTTGCCAGGGCTACGGCGGACAAAAAAGGCATTTATCGTTACGGGCATGCCTACGTGCCTTTGGACGAAGCACTGTCCAGGGTTGTAATTGATTTTTCCGGACGCCCCGGCTTGTTTTATCAGGTTAAATACCCGAAAGCGATGATCGGCAGTTTTGACGTTGATTTGTTCCGCGAATTTTTCCAGGGCTTTGTCAATCATGCCGGGGTGACGTTGCATATCGACAGCTTGAAGGGTACAAATGCCCATCATGTCGCCGAAACCATTTTTAAAGCCATGGGTCGTGCCATCCGCATGGCGATTACCGCCGACCCGCGTATGGCGGGCATCATGCCGTCAACCAAAGGCAGCCTTTAGCCTTTTACCTTGCACCTTTAATCTGTATTTCATATGTCTTCTGTCGCTGTAATCGATTACGGAATGGGTAATCTGCATTCAATCGTCAAGGCCCTGCAACATGCAGCGCCTGAAGTCGACGTTGTTTGTGTTTCCGATGCTGATGCAATTCTTCGCGCCGACCGGGTGGTTTTTCCCGGCGTCGGTGCGATACGGGATTGTATGCAGGCACTCGATCAATCGGGCTTGTCTGCCGTTATCCAGCAGGTCGCCAAAAGCAAGCCTTTGCTGGGAATTTGCTTGGGCATGCAGGCCTTATTGACCGACAGTGAAGAAAACAACGGCACCAAATGTTTGGATGTTTTTTCCGGGCACGTCGTGCATTTTCCCGAATCGTTAAAAGACAGCGACGGGAATTCACTCAAAATTCCGCACATGGGCTGGAATCAAGTTCATCAGCTGCAACATCATCCGCTATGGGAAAACATTCCCCAAGACAGCCGCTTTTATTTTGTGCACAGTTATTATGCGCAACCGGATGATGCAGCAATAATGGCGGCGACTACGCAATACCCGGATGCATTTACTTGTGCTTTGGCTCAAGATAATGTTTTTGCCGTACAATTTCACCCCGAAAAAAGTCAGGCAGTCGGCTTACAGCTGCTGAACAATTTTTTGCATTGGGATGGACAAGTTTTGTAGGGGCGACCGGCCGGTCGCCCCTACTTCTGATTACACGCTGTTGAGGATTTTAGTGTTATGTTATTGATACCTGCAATCGATTTAAAAGAAGGAAAATGTGTTCGTTTGCGTCAGGGACGAATGGATGACAATACGATTTTTTCCGATGACCCGGTCGCTGTAGCAGGCAGGTGGGTTGCCGCCGGTGCGAAAAGAATTCATTTGGTTGACCTGGATGGCGCGTTTGCCGGAAAGCCAAGGAATGCCGACGTGATTCATGCCATAGTCGAAGCCTACCCCAATGTGCCGGTACAGATAGGCGGCGGTATTCGTGATGAAGAAACTATCCAGGCTTATCTGAATGCTGGCGTGGAGTACGTTATTATCGGCACCAAGGCGGTTAATGAGCCTCATTTTGTCAGAGATATGGCGCTGGAATATCCGCGCCGCATCATCGTCGGGCTGGATGCAAAAGATGGCAAGGTGGCTATTGACGGCTGGTCTAAGCTGTCCAAACATGACGTGATCGATCTGGCTCAGCATTTTGAAGAAGACGGCGTCGAGGCCATTATCTACACCGATATTTCCAGGGACGGCATGATGTCCGGCGTCAATGTCGAGGCGACCGCGAAACTGGCGCGTGCGATCCGGATTCCCGTTATCGCTTCCGGCGGCATTACCAATATGGATGACATCAGAGCCTTGGGTGCAGTTGCTCATGAAGGTATTATGGGCGCGATCACCGGCCGGGCAATTTATGAAGGCACGCTGGATTTTGAAGAAGCCGAAAAACTAGCGGAATCATTCGAGTAACCATGAGCTTAGCCAAACGCATTATTCCCTGCCTGGATGTCGATAACGGTCGCGTCGTTAAAGGCGTAAAGTTTGTCGATATTCGCGATGCCGGCGACCCCGTAGAAATCGCCCGGCGTTATGACCGTGAAGGCGCTGATGAAATCACTTTTTTGGACATTACCGCCACTCATGATAACCGGGACACCATTGTTCATGTCGTTGAACAGGTCGCCAGCGAGGTTTTTATTCCGCTGACGGTCGGCGGCGGCATCAGGACATTGGACGATATTCGCCGCATGCTGAATGCGGGTGCCGACAAGGTCGGCATTAACAGCGCGGCGGTTTCAAATCCCGAATTTGTCCGTGAAGCGGCGGAGCGTTTCGGCTCACAATGTATTGTGGTAGCCATAGACGCAAAAAAAACCAGCCTACCCGGCGAACCCAGTCGATGGGAAATTTTTACCCACGGCGGCCGCAAGCCGACCGGTATTGATGCGATAGCCTGGGCAAAAAAAATGGTTGACTACGGTGCAGGGGAAATCCTGTTAACCAGCATGGACAGGGACGGCACCCGTGAAGGTTTCGATTTGCCGTTAACCCGCGCCATTAGCGAGGCGGTAACGGTGCCGGTGATTGCATCAGGCGGCGTCGGCAATCTGGATCATCTGGCTGACGGCATTATTGAAGGCAAGGCCGATGCAGTGTTGGCTGCCAGTATTTTTCATTTTGCCGAATACACGATTGAACAGGCAAAACAGCATATGGCCTCGCGCGGCATAGAGGTGCGCCTGTGAGCTCATCCTGGCTGGACGAGATACGCTGGACTGACGACGGACTGGTGCCGGTTATCGCACAGCAGGCGGAAACAGGGAAAGTGTTGATGTTTGCCTGGATGAATCGCGAGTCATTGGCTTTAACGGTCACCGAAGGTTATGCGGTTTACTGGTCGAGATCACGCGGAAGATTATGGCGCAAAGGCGAGGAATCCGGGAACAGACAGAAAGTTATAGGTGTTTTTCTGGATTGCGATGAAGATGTTATCCTGCTTAAAATTGAACAAGAAGGCGGTATTGCCTGCCACACCGGTCGTGAAAGTTGTTTTTATCGCAACTTGGTTGACGGGCAATGGCAAACTGCCCTGCCGGTTTTGAAAGATCCTGAAACTATTTATAGAAAATCATGAGCGACGTATTACAACAACTGGCGCAAATTCTGGAACAGCGTAAACTGGAACCTGCCGATAAATCTTACGTAGCCAGTCTGTATGCCAAAGGCCTGGACAGCATACTGAAAAAAATCGGCGAAGAAGCGACCGAAACCGTCATCGCTGCCAAAGGCGGGGATAAAAAACAGATTATTTATGAAACTGCCGATTTGTGGTTTCATTGCATGGTGTTGCTGGCCGATCAGGGACTGGGACCGGATGATGTATTGCAGGAATTGCAACGTCGTTTCGGCTTGTCCGGTCTGGAAGAAAAGGCGCAACGTAACAAGTAGGGGCGCATTGCATGCACCCTCTATCGTCTGGGCGGATGCAATCCGCCCCTACTGGAGTTTAAAATGGGTCTTAGCGTTACTCACTTATTAGTTGTATTAGCCATCGTCATGGTTGTTTTCGGTACCAAACGCCTGCGCAATATAGGCGCCGATCTGGGCGGAGCCATTAAAGGCTTTCGCGCAGCCATCAAAGAAGGCGAGGAAGACAAGCCTGCCGCAGATAAGGACGAGGCCATCGAAGGCGAAGTCACCTCCAAAACCGATAAAGATTAACACCCTATGTTCGATGTTGGATTCTCGGAACTTCTCCTGATCGGTCTGGTCAGCTTATTGGTGATAGGCCCTGAAAGATTGCCCAAAGTGGCCAGACTCGCAGGATTCTGGCTGGGCAAAACGCGCAGCATGGTGGCGTCGGTCAAGGAAGAAATCAAGCTGGAACTCCAAGCCGAAGAAATGCGCCAGATATTTAAAGAGCAGTCCGGCTTAGAGGACGACTGCATGGATGCAGGAGGTAGAGCAATGCAGGGAGCAATTGCCGAAGCTCAGCAAATGCTCGATGAAACCTCCGGCACACTCAAATCCACGTTAGCCCCGCCGCCTGACAACACCGAGCCGCATGAGTTCAAATGATTTTATCGGGGCTGGAGAGCAGCCCTTTATCAGCCATCTGATTGAATTGCGCAACCGGCTGTTGCGAGTTGTTTTATGCGTATTAGCCGTATTTTTGGGGCTGGCTTCATACGCCAATGAAGTCTACAGCCTATTGGCCGGCCCGCTGATGCAGCACATGCCGAAAAATAGCACCATGATCGCTATTGATGTGGCTTCCCCATTTTTCACACCTTTTAAATTGGCGCTAATCGTCTCGGTTTTTATTTCCGTCCCCTATATTCTTTATCAATTCTGGGCGTTTGTAGCGCCGGGCTTGTACAAGCGGGAGCGGCGCATGATTTTGCCGTTGCTGATTGCCAGCACCCTGCTGTTTTATATGGGCGTGGCCTTTGCCTACTTCGTGGTTTTCCCGCTGGTTTTCGGTTTCTTGACCGCCGCAGCACCCGAGGGCGTAGCGGTAATGACCGATATTGCCAAGTATCTTGATTTTGTTTTAGCCCTGTTTTTTGCATTTGGCGTTTGCTTTGAAGTGCCGATATTCACCATCGTATTGGTCTGGACCGGACTGGTAACCCCCGCCGATCTCGCCGACAAACGCCCTTATGTGATCGTCGGCGCGTTTATCATCGGGGCCGTTTTAACGCCCCCCGATGCCATCTCGCAAACCTTATTAGCGGTACCCATGTGGATGCTGTTTGAGCTGGGCTTGTTATGTTCAAGGCTTTTTGTACCCAAACCTGATAGCGATTATCAAGCGCCCGATGATGCCGAAATGGAAGCCCGGCTGGATAAGATTGAACGACAAGAAGATGAGTAATGCAATATAACCGCCACACCTCGGCACACCGCTACGCTGCTCCTGCATCGCCTAGCGCCTATTTCACTGTTCCAACAGTCATTATCAATAAAATGGCGTTATTGGGTGTTTACTGATTGATAAAAATTTAATATTTTGCCTTTAAAAATTAGAATATTAGTCGATAATAAAGTTAAGGGTGCTGCGGACATGACTGACAC
>CAZAUB010000113.1:0-7421 GCA_964488195.1 uncultured Methylobacter sp.
AATTCATCAAAATTACTTTGACCTATTTAGTACCCTATTGCGTTTCGACCTATTCAAGCACTGAAGCGGTTTGCGCTGCTGAAAACAGGCCCAGTATTAATCAATTAATCTGGGAATTTCTCAAGCGGAAAAGCTCCGAATTAGCTCATTGCTCAATAACTGTTTTTAATTTGTTCATCATCCGACTGCAACAAATAAAAAACAATCGAAATACTTAACGAGTTGTACTTATGAGTAGCGATCAAAAACAGCAGTTCTCTCGTTATTCTGCCCCTGTGGTTGAGCCGGACAACAATATCTTGGCGAAAAACTTTGCGTATTTCACGCCTTGGCTTTTTGTATTCACCCTGATCTGGCTTGCTGTTTATTGGTATGCATTTCCAGACCCCATCGGACTTGCGGCCGGCAATTGGCCGCTGATTATCGTCGGTTTGTTCGGGGCATTTATCGGCAACGTTACCGCGATAGGGGGCGGCATTGTTTTTATCCCCGTACTCATGTTCGCTTACCAAGTGGATCCTGTGAGCGCCTTAAAATTGGCCTTCGTCACCCAAGCCGTCGGCATGACCAGCGGAGCATCCGGTTGGCTGCGCCGTGGTGAAGTTCCGTTGCAGCTTTTGAAGTGGACTGTACCTGCGCTTATTATCGGAACAATGATTTCCACGTTCTTGATCCATCCCCAGCCGATGCTGGTCAAAGGGCTGTTTGGTCCCATTGCGTTCATAGCGGGCTTGCTAACGCTTATCACGCTTGATCGAAAAGGCGGGAGAATGGAGCTTCCTGCACATGCCCGTATCCCAATCGTTTTGGTTTCTTTCATCGGCGGCATGATTACCGGCTGGGTGGCGATCGGCGAGGGCGAGATCATCGCCGCCTTTTGTATGCTCGCCTACGGCCTTAACGCTAACCGGGCAATCGGTCTGGGCGTGGTGTTGTTGTCTCTAAATTCTTTACTATTGGCTGCTATTCATGCTTTCTATTTCGGCGGCGTACCTTGGGATATGGCGGCATTCACCATGCTCGGTGTACTCTGGGGCGGGCGGCTGGGGCCATTTCTTGCGCAATGGATTTCCCCTCGCACCACAAAAAAGGTTTTCGCCTTTATCGCGTTGCTCGATGGCTTGATTATTACCCTACAGGCGAGCTATGTGATGTTTTTTCGGTAAAGGATTTAAAGTCCGCTTCCCGGCTGACCAAGAGATGCCGGTATAAGGCATGGACTTCCTCGACGTCCTGTCGCGATGTTTTGTATATCCGTATTGCAGCGATCGCGCGCAGGCAGGTGGAGCGGCGCGAGGACGGCACGGTACGCCTGACCTTGACCTACTGCAACGCCCACAAATATCACAAGGATTTCCTGGTCCGCTTCGCGGAGATGCCGGAAGTACGCTCCATCGAACCGGACGGTTCATGAAAGCCCAGCTTACGGAGTTATCCGCCTTGGGCGAATGACTTTCGCCACTACATGCTCAATGCGTACGGGTACAGGCGTGCTTGGTTCTGAGCGCGAGCCAGTGGTCGACCGAGAGAACCCCGCCGCCGCGCGCCATCAGATACAGCAGCACGACCGCCCAGGTGCCGTGGGTCGGGTAGGCGTCCGGATAGATAAATACCTGGATTACCAGCGTCATCACCAGCAAGGCCAGAGCCGAGAAACGTGTCGCGAGGCCGACCATGAGCAGCACCGGGAACACATGTTCGGTAAACGCGGCGAGCAGCGCTGCGAATTCCGGGCTCATGAAAGGCAGACGATACTCGTCACGGAACAGGACGATCGCCGAATCCGACAGGTGCGGCCAGCCGAACTGGTAGATCCCCTCGACGATGTCCAGAGCGAAACCTTCTATTTTGGTCTGGCCGGATTTCCAGAACACCGTGGCGATAGAAAAGCGGCCCAGGGCGGCGATCAGGGACTCGGGAATGCGCCCGAAGAGTTTGTTGATATTCCGTATCAGACAGCCGATCCGGATATGAGCGAACTTTTCGGGAACAGGTCGGGATAGGTTCATGATTGAATTTCCTCTTTAAAGTTGAATGCAACGGCCGCACCCGCACGAATGATATCCGCCAGCGTGGTAGCCAGATCGAAGCCGGGCTGCTCCCTGCTCGCGGTCTGCGCGCTTTCGCCGAACGGCCTGCCGTCGGCGAGCAGTTCAATGAAACGTCCGGCGCCGGGGCGTAGCGGCACGACCAGGACATCCCAAAGGGGGCGGACAACCAGTACCTCTTCGGCCCGGTAAGGGTCGACTGTAGCGAGGTCAAGCGTTCCCTGGTGAGCCGCCCAAAGTGAACACGCGGCATAGGCCGAGCGCAGCACGCCAGTTGAGGGATGCAGCCGTAGGCAGAGGGCCGGTAAGGCATTGGCGTGGGTCAGCGTGCCCCGGAAGGCGGCCTCGTCGAGCGGTGTGGCGTCGGCGGCGTGATAGGCGGTCAGATAAAGCATTTCGAGTCGCGCTACGTCGGCCAAGTAAGGAACGGCGCGCGCCGACGGAAAGTCCGCGACGAAGTCCGGAAACTCTTCCCCGTACTCAGCCAGAATTGGGGATCGCGGCGGAACCGCCACAACGAAGACACGCGCCATGGCGCGGAAGAATTCGTCACCGACCAGTTCGCAGGTCACCGGGAAGGTGTCAGCCAGCGCGTCGATCAGCGAGCTGACCACGTTGTTGCGGTAAACGGCGAAGCGCTTGACCGGATCCGAACCGTTCCAAGCCACGACCCCCGCAGGGCAATGATGTTCAGCATCGAGCAGGGCAGTCGCGAATTCTACTTCGCAGCTCTTCGAGTCGGCCTGCGCGTTCATGCTAAGACTCCCGCCGCCAGACATACGTCCGCGCGCCCTGCTTCCTCGACGAGCCTCTCGAACGGCGGAATATCGTTATCCCATTCGATCAGCGTCGCCACCGGCCCGGTGCATTCGAGCACATGGCGATACAGGTTCCAAACGGCGCTGGCAACTGGGCTGCCGTGAGCGTCGATCAATAAGGGTGCTCCGGCGGCGTCCCGATCCTCGGCGAATCCGGCCAGATGGATTTCTTCGACTCGCGACAGGGGCAATGCATCTAGGTAGGCCTGCGGGTCGCGATGATGGTTGGTGCAGGACACAAAAGCATTGTTGACGTCCAGCAGCAATCCGCAGCCGGTGCGCTTTAGCACTTCGGTGATGAATTCGGGCTCGGACAGTGAGCTTTGGGTAAATTCGACGTAGGTCGAAGGGTTTTCCAGCAGCATGCGGCGCTGGAGCCGTTCCTGCACCCGGTCGATATGCGCGCAGATACGCGCTAGCGTCTCATGGGTATAGGGCAACGGCAGCAAGTCGTTGAAGTAGGCCCCGCCATGACTCGACCAAGCCAGGTGCTCGGAAAACGCTTCCGGCTGGTAGCGCTGAAGCAAGACAGCCAAACGGTCGAGATGCGTTTCGTCGATACCCGCCTCGGATCCGATCGACAGTCCGACGCCATGCACCGACAGGGGATACTCCTCACGGATGCGGGAGAGATAGCGGTGCGGTGGCCCTCCTGCTCCCATGTAGTTTTCAGCATGGATTTCAAAAAATCCAAGCTTGGGGCGAGTGGCGAGCACTGCCGTGTAATGCTCCGGCTTGAGGCCGACGCCTGCCGTTGCGGGCAGGCGGCAAGAAAGGGGGGGAGCACTCGCCAAATCAGCTTCCGAGTGGGATGAAGGTTTCATGACAGGTGC
This sequence comes from uncultured Methylobacter sp., assembly GCA_964488195.1. Taxonomy (GTDB): domain Bacteria; phylum Pseudomonadota; class Gammaproteobacteria; order Methylococcales; family Methylomonadaceae; genus Methylobacter_A. The sequence continues at coordinate 3,700 of CAZAUB010000113.1, forward strand.
TCTGCGAAACGCTGTTTAGTATCAGGATTTCTGTTCCTTGAATTCCTGGAGCTGCCCGAAGCCGGTCGGTGAGGCCGGCGAGGCGGTTTGCTCGCAAGTGCCTTTCGGTACGGACTTCCAGGCATTGCCCTGATAGTCGACCTTGGACATGCCGGCGCAAGTGGTGCCAGGACCGGCTTTACAGTCGTTCTTGCCTTTCAGGGCGACGCCGTAGCACTTGTCGTTGTCGGCTTCCTCTGCGGCGGCCGGGGTGGCTGCGATCGACAGCGCGGCACCGAGGGCTGCGGCGAGTGCGACGGCGGATATGGCGTTTTGGTAATGTAGTTTGTTCATCATAAAGTTCCTAATCATGTAATTGAGAAAAAACACGCGAGGTTTCACCCCGCGCGCGGTTGAGCCGGTTTGCACCAGCGTCTACAAGCGGCCTGCAACGTGGTTCGTTACGTCATGGACCAATCTTGTCGATATCGTTCGGGATTACTTCCGAACATTAGTCGCGGCGCAATTCCGATTTCTTATAATCGGAAAGCCGATCTTCAGTCACCCAAGGCGGCCAGCACTTCCCTAATCTGCGTCTCCACATTGATCGGCAGATAGCTCGTGATGTCCAAGCGCCTGTCCTCGTACACGTCGATGCCGGGATGGTCTTTTTCCCATTGCGCCACCACCCGGTCGCGCTCACGCAGCAGCCATTCCACCTGGGGCCGGAACAGGATCAGCAGATTGGACAGCCAGATATTGACCGGCCAGGACGGATAAGCATGGTCGATGCGAAAGCAGTCGAGCATGTCGATGATGTCTTCGGCGCGGTACCAGGCTTCCGCCGTCAACCAGCGATTGGTGGCGAAGAGGCCGATGGGAAAGCCGTAGGCGTCCATAGCCACCGCGACGAGGTGAGTGAGCGCCTGATCGCCAACGGGCCACTCTTCTTCGCCGCTGTAGGCGACCGGCGACACGCCCTCGGGCATGCCGGGCTGGCGGATGAAGGTATGGAAATGCCCGTGCTCGCCAGCCTCGGGGCGATGGGCATGGTAGTAGTACTGGCTATGGCTATCCTCGTCGAACACGTCGTCCTTGGGATAGTGTTCAAACTCGTAGAAGGTATCCTGGTCGCGCAGCACCTCGCCGACAATATTGAGCCCGCCCTTACGCAACACGCGGTAACTCTCGATGACCCGTGTGCCGGCATCGGCCATGCTTTCGATTTGTGCTCGGCTCAACCCGGCAATATCAAAATTGGGTGGGGAATTCAGTGTGTTCATGACACGTGAGACAACGAAGTTTGCATAGTCTGATAGCGAGATTAGGATGAGGTCGGCGATGAAATCCTGCGCCGACCTCCCCCTTTCCTCAATTATTTTGGCGTGCAGGGATTTTTCGCCGCACAGGGGTTCTTGGCGGCGCAAGGATTCTTGGCGGCGCAGGGATTCATGGCGCTGCAAGGGTTCTTCGCGGAGCATGGGTGTTTCGCGGCACAAGGATTATGCTTTTGCGCCTTGTGCGCCTTGTGCGTTGACCGGGCTTTCGGCGCACAGGGACTGCAAGGGCTGGCGGCGCGAGCGGCGGGCATAGCAAAAGCCAAGCTGATCAGGCCGGCGGCGAGTGAGGCGGATAGCAGTTTTTTTGAGCTCATAGTTTTATCTCTCGTTGTTTAGTTTAATTAAGTTGGTGAAGGACAATGTCTTAGCGGATGTGATGCCGGAAAGCGCCTTCATATTATTGGTCGTAACTCTGGCCGAAACCTTACAGGTTAGAGCTTCTTTTTTTTCGGGTTACCTTGCTGCGCAGGGGTTTTTAGCGGAGCAAGGGTTCTTGGCGGCGCATGGGTTTTTAGCCGCACCGGGATTTTGTTGAGCCGACCGGGCTTTCGGCGTACAAGGGCTGCACATCATGGCGCAGCCGCCAGTGCCAATTGTCAGGGTGATCAGGCCGGCGGAGAGTAGATTTTTTTAGCGTTCATTGTTTAAATCCTCTGTGAATCATAAAGTTAAAAAGTTTGGTTGATAGCAGACGCTTCCTATGAAATGCCAATAAGCGTTTACATATAAATTATGTCGAAACAATCGTCCATTCCTTACATCAGTCGATCAAAAAAAATCCTGCCGACCGGATGCCAACCTGTCGATGTCACCGAACAGACCCCAAACGCTGAATATCGGCCCGACGTTTGGGGAGCAATCCGTTCCCATTCGGTCAAATGGAAGTGGTTAGCCGGGTCAGCCATTCGGGCGCATAGGTTAATACCCAGGACTCGAAAACCTTGTCCAGCCCAGTGATGATCAGGATGCCCAGCACCAGCAACAGCGCACCGAGCAGCATCTTGCCGGTTTTTCCGGTGGCCGACAGCTTGCTCTTGAAGCGCATCATGGCCTGATGGGACAGGGTTCCCAGCACGATAAGGGGCAGGCCGGCGCCGACACCGAACAGCGCCATCACCACTGCGGCATGACCGAGGTTTCCCCCCTGGCTGGCCAGGGTCATCGTGGCGCCAAGGGTCGGGCCGACACAAGGGCTCCACACGATCCCCAGAACCAGGCCGAGCAGAAACTGGCCGGTCAAAGTGTCGCCGGAGATGCGTTCGAGCAGGGGTTGTCCGGCTCCGCTCAAACCCGAGGTGGCTGCGGCAAAGCGCTGCTGCAACCGGCCCGATAGCAATACCAAACCGAACAGGATCAGCAAGCCGGCCGCGACGTTGCGGAAAATACCCTGATCCAGGCCGATCATCACCCCCGCCGTAGCCAGGAACAGGCCGACCGCCGTGAACGACGAGGCAAGTCCGAACGCCAGGAATAATGGCCCCAAGCGGTGTGCGGTCAGGGCCGTGCCGACCAGAATGGGAATCAGCGGCAATACGCAGGGAGACAAAGTGGAGAGTATTCCTGCGACGACACTGAGTCCGTAAACGCCAAATGAGCCAATCATGACATTACCCTCTCAAAGCGCTTTATTGAGCAGCGCTTCGATGCCCTCTTCACTGGTGTCGCCAAGGCTACGCCCCACTTCCTGTCCACCCTTGAACACGATGAGGGTACTCTGTTTGATAACCTTGAACTCCTTCACCACATCCTTTTGCTGATCGAAGTCGACACGCAACGCGTTGATGCGCTGATAGTCGCCCTGCTTGAGCAGCTTGGAGACGATGGGCGCCTGCGCCCGGCAGGTCGGGCACCAGTCGGCATGAATGGAGACCAAAATCGGCTGACCTTCCTTCATCAGCCGGTCGAAAGCCGCCTGGGTAAAAGGTTCTTCACCGGCGAAGGCAAACCCTGTAAACATCAGGAACAGACATACGGAACGGAGTAATTTAATCATTTTTGCTACCTTAAAAATTAAAAGTGAGGTATTGCGATTTGGCGTCAGAACCAGTTGAACACCCAGTGACCGAGCGCCCCCAGCATCACCATCACGGCGACAGCCATCATCATCCACTCATGGATACACGGGCCTTTGGTGGCACAGCATTTATCACTCATTTTGCACATTAGAGACATGGGAAACTCCTAATTTGTAAATTGAAAAAGATTGGAACCGGCGTTGCGATTCATTTATTGGTCGCTTAAGGAAGCCAATCCTTACAAGTGATTTGAAATTCTATTGACGCCCAGCCATACTCACGCGTCGTGCATAAATCTCTGTTAAGGAAGTATAGGAGAGTCGATATTTTTGTCGTAAAGCTTGTTTTTGACGTCCAAGTCCAAATCAATCGACCAATTAAAGCCTGC
>CAZAUB010000114.1:0-4085 GCA_964488195.1 uncultured Methylobacter sp.
GCCAGTTCCAGCCAATAAACGGCGCTTTTGGGCTTGTTTTGTTCCAAAAAAAGCAGTGCCAAATCATTTTGCGCAGTTGCATCCCCGGCGTCGGCGATTTTAATCAGCTCAATATCATCAGGAGCTAGTGCAATGCAAATGTCGGGTTTGATCGAATCGAAACGGATCATGGTTTTGTAATAAGCCTCATTATCGGTGGCGCACTGTAATGTGCCGTCGGCAAGGCGGCGTCTTATGGTGCGTACGCTCCATTCGGTTAACGTGGTGGCGGCTTGTAGGCTGACGTGGTGCATGTTACATCCCTAAGTTCATAAGTTCAAATGAGCGCAATGGGTTTGGCAGGGCTTTTTGAGGGGCATTTTATCATGACAGGGCTTTTGGGCGGGCATTTTGATTGTGGCAGGTTTTTCCACCGCAAAGCCGTAGGTCGGGTTAGCGTAGCGTAACCCGACGCATCGGGCGTTCCCGGCAAATTCGGATGGTGTGCCAAAGTTGTGGCATGGCTTCTGCATATACCTTGTTGCGGTTTATTTTTAATTTAAAGAGGATTGACTCATGAACACATTATCTATGAAAAAAGTACAACAAGGTTTTACCTTAATCGAATTGATGATCGTGGTTGCGATCATTGGTATTCTAGCGGCGATTGCGATTCCGGCTTATCAGGATTACGTTACCAAATCGAAATATCAAGACATCGTTTCTGCCGCAGCGGCTATTGAAACGGCCATATCTTTATGTATGTCAGAAAATGCTGGGCTGGCCGCTTCTTGCAATAACGCCACTTCCCTTGGAATCACAATTTCTAATTCAAAATTTACCCAAGGCACTGGCGGCGTTAATTTAGCCATTTCAGCAGCTGCAGCCGTAACTGCAACGTCAGATACTGCTGTCGGTGGTAGAACCTATATCAACACACCCACACTAGCAACCGGAGCAACACAAGTGGTGTGGACTCAAACTGGTACTTGCTTAACTACTAAGCCTGAATTTTGTAAAGATTAATGCTGTAGCGCTGTAAGGCGGATTCACCGCGAGGCAATCCGCCAGACCGGGATGATCTAACCTACCCCTCCCCGCTTTGACTTTTCCAAGCGGGGTTTTTTATGTCCGATTGTTTTGGATGGTGTGCGTTGACTGGCGGTTTGCTGCGCGAAACGGCCCTACGAATTACGGGTTTAAAAACACTCAATAGTCAGGCAGGTTGGGCAGCGTTTTTCTGCTCATGCACAGAATGCATAAGCTTTATTTAATTCGAACACAAACCATCCAATCTTTCACGGGGTTGGGGGCTATTTGGTTTTTTTGGTGGGCAAAACTGTGCTGTCCACCCTACAATCAGTGTTTTTTGACGGCTAGTTAGTGACACGCTGGGTTGAAACAAGGTAACACGATGAAAACTTTTTTTTCCATACTTGCTTTATGTTTGCCGGTCATACTCCTTTATGGGCAATTTTTCTGGAATCCCGTCGTCTTTGATGACATTCATTTTTTCGATGGTTCGGTGCACGAGCAATATCTGGACAAGGTATTCAGCTTTGATTTGCGCTGGTTGCCTTATGCTACCTTTGAGTGGACTCGTGCACTGCTCGGATTGAATCTGATCTGGTTTCGTCTGGGTAATCTGGTGCTGCATCTGGCCACGACCGTAACCCTGTTTTTATTCTTGCGCCGATTGTTTGAACGGGTTCTTCCCGCTAATGACGAAAACAACGAGGCCCTGTCGCCGCACTGGCTGGCCTTTTTTGGAGCATTGATTTTTGCGTTGCATCCGGCCTCGGTTTATGCTGCCGCCTATTTAATCCAGCGTTCCACTCTGATGGCAACGTTGTTCGCCTTATTAACTTGGCGTTTGTTTCTGGAGGGTTTGATTAGAGAAAACTACCGTTGGTTGCTGGCTTCCGTCGTTACTTATTTTCTGGCGGTGTTCTCGAAAGAACATGCCATCATGACGCCTGCGGTAACGATGGCCCTGCTGATGCTGGTCAACAGCCAGCCCATCCGTCAACGATTGATGATGGTTTGGCCAACTTTCGTGCTCTATGGCTTGATTGGCGGATTCGTAGTTTTCCAGATCAACTCAGCGCATGTATTGGGACAAGCTTATGAGCCAATGGCCGAAAATTTAATGTCCTTGCTGGGGCCTGAGTTCAATGTGCATCTGGCCTATCCCTTGTCGATGCTGAGACAATGTTTCTTGTTTTTTAAATATCTGGGGGTATGGATTGCTCCGAGTCCGGCATGGATGTCTGTTGATATGCCTCAAGCCTTTGCTCTGAGTCTGTGGTCTTGGACAGGTTGTGCCGGTTTGATCGGTTTTATACTTTACCTCATCATTGCGATTCGCCTGTTGTTGCAAAGAGGGATAAAAGGCTTGTTGGGTTTTGCGCTGCTTTGCCCGTGGCTGTTATTTGCCACTGAGCTTTCTACTGTTAGAATTCAGGAGTCTTTTGTGCTTTACCGCAGTTATCTGTGGATGGCTGGCGCTTTCGCTGCGTTGCCTTTTTTGTGCCAAAAACTAAGCGCAAAACAGGCTGCTATCACATTGACTTTGGTAGCGCTATTGATGGTGCCTTTATCTTGGCTGCGCCTGACGACCTTTTCTCACCCGCTGTTGCTTTGGGATGATGCGGCTCGACAGGTCGAGAATGCTGAAGAAACACGCCCGGGCGTCGATAGAATCTTCTACAGCCGAGGCACGGAATTAGAAAGGGCAAAACACTATGCCGAAGCGATAGACGATTTAAGCAAAGCAATCAAGTTAAAGGGCTACTATGTCGGTTATGCTTATGAGAGCCGCGGCTTGGCTTACTTGGGAAGTCGGCAATATCTGCTGGCCCTAAACGATCTTAACAAGGCCATCGAACAGGTACCAACGAATAAAGCACAACTTTATTTGAGAAAAGCGCGCGCCTTGGAAGGACTTAATGATTCGACTGCCGCCATGCAGGCTTATAAGCAAGCTTGTTTGCTGGGGCTACCAACTGCCTGCCAGAAAACGGGGCAATCCGAGGCTCCGCTCAAGTCATTGACCGAATACCTTCTGTACCCATAGCACCTGGAGAAAACTGGAGGAGGTTTTTTTTGCCTATGTGCTAAACTGCTGGACATATTGAATTTGATGGAGAGAGTTATGGCAGCAATTACATTTGATACATTGAAATTTGCCAATAAACTTAAATCTGCTGGAGTACTTCCTGAGCATGCAGAAAGCTGAGGCGGAAGCCTTGGCTGAAATATTTGAGGTTAATCTTAAGGAAGTTTTGACCAAAGAAGATATTAAACATCTTAAAGAAGATATTAAACATCTTGAAGAGAGACTATGCGAGCGGTTTGATGGTAAATTTATTCAACTTGAGCAGCGCATGACTATTAAATTAGGCACGTTGATGGTAATAGCTGTTAGCGCTGTTGCAGCTTTGGTTAAGTTGCTGTAGCCGAATAATCATCTCGTATCTGTTCGTGTCTATTCAAGACGAAGAAGAGGAATAAAATGACTATTGAGATTGCAGCGCTTTTAGGAATGGGGCTTATTGCTTTATGGGGGGTGATTGCGTTGCTGTTTGCTATCAAGTCAGCCAAACACACCATCACATTGATACTGGCGTGATCCATTCTAACTAAGGAGATTTAAGTTATGACAGCAATAACATTTGATACGCTTAAGTTTACCAAAAAACTCGAGAAGGCGGGTTTACCCCCAGAGCAGGCTGAGGCCATTGCTGAAGCTTTTAAAGAGGCTAGTGGTGAAGCGGAAGTAGCGACAAAGCGCGATGTTGAACATCTTGAGGTTAGGATAGCAGAAATGAAATTTGATCTTTTAAAATGGATAGTCGGGATGTCCTTAGCGCAATTTAGTGTATTAATCGGTATTCTTCTTAAAATAACGGCATAGCCTGAGGTGCAATGTTTTTTTGCTTACTCGCACAAAGCAAACCTGTTAGATCGTATCCAAACGCAAATCATTCAATCCTTCAAGAGGTTGGGTGGTTTTTGTGTGTGAGCTCTTTGGGGTTCCAGTCACGTAATGGTTTGACCGGGGATCACATCAGCGGAAGCAGTTGGTTAATAATCTTGCCGTTGGT
>CAZAUB010000114.1:4185-7370 GCA_964488195.1 uncultured Methylobacter sp.
GCGACCATCGCGTCAGCAAGGTTGCTTTCGTTGGAGACGGTAATGGGCTGGCCGTTTTTCCAAGCGCCCTTGCCCTTTTTAGCGGCATAGTAATCATCCAGTGCGGGCGCATAGACAGCCCCGAATATGAGTTCCTGGTCAATCTCCAGTGCGACACTGATGCCCCAGAAATACTGGCCTCGTGAAAATGAGTGCGTTCCGTCAATCGGGTCGACGATCCAGCGGCTGGCTTGGTTGGCGCTTTGCCCGCTCTCTTCCCCCCAAAAGCCAAATTGCGGGTAATGCCGGGTCAGGGATGCTTGTAAAAAGGCTTCAACCGCCACGTCGGCATCGGTGACCAGGTCGCGGGGGCTTTTTTTGGTCACTTCTAAATTCTTCAGGTCTTTAAAATGAGTCAGGGCGATCGATCCGGCTTCACGGATCACATTTTCAAGAACGACAAGCGAAATGGGCATTTATGGTAACCTTGCAGGTAAGGGCCAGAGTGGCGTTAGAAAGAATCAGGTGCGTGAGTGGCTACACGCACCATAAATCAATCGTCTAACGCGCTGTTATTTTTGGTGTACCCTATCTTTTGTCGATGATTTTTTCAAGTTATATTAGCTGGCAGATAAATTACAGCCTTATACACGAATAAGAAAAATAATGATGGTCACAAATAATAGGGAGGTTGCAAATTCCTCCAGTCGTTCGGCAAATGGTGATTTACCGTTCCCCATAATGAGTTCAACTCGATTGGTCACTTGGTCACGCATATGGATTCGTTGTTGCAACATGATATTTCTCCTAATGATTTTTAGTATAACTACGCATTTGGCCCACTAATACGCCCTGGATTTCCACTTGCTCCGGAGCGTAACGCATTGCTTCCATACTCGAATTGGCGGGGATAAGTAATGTTTCGTGCGGGTATTGTTCAATAAATTTCAAGGTGGCTTCGGCTTTGTTGACCAAGGCCACCACAATTTCGCCATTACGGGCATGGCAGCGTTGTTCGATAATCACCCAGTCGCCGTCATAGATACCTTGCTCAAGCATCGAATCGCCTTTTACTTTAAGGACGTAGCAGGGCTTTTGTGTTTTCAGCTGCTCAGGGATGACCATATAAGAGATGTTTTCGACGGCTTCGATGGGTTTTCCTGCGGCAATAAAGCCGACAAAAGGCAGGGCGCTTTGATCATCGGATTGGTCGATCATTTGTTTGGCGTATTCGGTCAGGCGGATACCACGCTGTTTGCGTTCCGGCGCTTCGATCAGGTTTTCGTTAATCAAAGCCTTAATATGGTTATGCAAGGAGCCGCGGGACTTTAAGCCCATGCCGGCGCAAAGCTCTTCCAGCGTGGGTGGATGGGGAAACATATCCTGATGTTGCAATAAGAAATCGAAAATTTCCTGCTGCTTTCTGGTAAGTGATTTAATCATAATCCGTTCTCAATTTGTTTTTTAAAAATATAGCAGCAGAACAAATAAAGAACAAGTAAAAATTAAAGTTATTTTTTAGCTTAACTGATGGCGCACAGCTTGGGGTATGATTTGCCGGAAGGGCGAGACACAGTCCACCCTAATTACTATTTGAATTGGAGGTTACCATGCAACTTGTTCCCGCATTATTACCCAGCCTGATTCAGGCAATAGATCATGCAATCGAAACAAATGCCGAGGAAGTCACGGCCCTGGATCAGGCTATCGGCGATGGCGATCATGTGACTAATCTGCAACGCGGCATCAAGGCGCTGACGGCTCAAAGCGACGAATTGGCTCAGCTTGATTGGGTTTCGGCATGGCAGAAAATCGGTATGACCATGATGACGGCGGTGGGCGGCGCGTCGGGTTCTTTATACGGTACGCTGTTTGTTGCGATGAGCAAGGCGGCTCGCAGTCGGCCTGTCGTGAGCGAAGTCGAACGGGCTTTGGATTTGCAGGCTTTTGCCGAGATATTCAGCAGCGGCGTGGATGCGGTAAAGCAGCGGGGCAAGGCGGGCGCGGGTGAGAAAACGATGCTGGATGTGTTGATTCCGGTCGCGGCAAGCTTGCATCAAGCCGCAACGGATTCTGTTGCGTTACCTGTGGTTCTGGAAAATGTCGCGCGTACAGCAATCACGGGTATGGAGTCTACCCGAGACATGCTGGCTACTAAGGGGCGCGCATCTTTCCTGGAGGAGCGCAGCCGGGGGCATATTGATGCAGGCGCCAAAACCAGTCAGTTAATGATTTGTGCGCTGGTCGGCGTGTTGGCGGAGCATTTAACAGCCCCAGCGTAAGGCCGCAGTATGGACGGGTGCATCCCACAGGCGGAGCAGTTCTTCATCAAGCAAACTCAGGGTGATCGAGCAGCCCGCCATATCAAGTGAGGTGGTGTAGTTGCCGACTAGGGAGCGGCAGATATTAACGCCGCGTTTTTCCCAGAATCGAGAGGCAATCTCATAAACCAGATGCAGCTCCATTAAAGGTGTCGCACCGAAGCCGTTTATATGCAATAACGCCGATTGGCCTTTTTGCGGTTTCAGATCGTCATCAATCATGCTTGCCAGATAGTCGACAATTTCGGTGGCGCTCTTGATGGCTAAACGCTCACGTCCGCGCTCGCCATGAATGCCCACGCCCATTTCGATTTCGCTCTCACCAATGTCAAACGTGGGTTTGCCCAGCGCGGGTACTGTGCAACTGCTCAAGGCCACGCCCATGGACGCAGTGGCAAGGTTGACCCGATCGCCCAGCGCCTTGCAGGTTGCCAAATCTGCGCCCGCTTCTGCCGCCGCGCCGACGATTTTTTCTACAATCAGGGTGCCTGCAACGCCGCGTCGCCCGGTGCTGTGGGTTTTGGGGAAGGAAACATCATCGCTTACCAAAATGGTTTCGTGCGGACAATCGAGCATTTCAGCGGCGATCTCGAAATTCATCACATCGCCCGCGTAGTTCTTGACAATGAACAAAATCCCGCCGCCATTTTCCACTGCTTGTGCTGCGCCCAACATTTGATCGGGGGTAGGGGAGGTGAATATTTGGCCCGGACAGGCGGCATCCAGCATGCCCGAACCGACAAAACCTGTGTGCAAAGGCTCATGCCCTGAACCGCCGCCGGAAATCAGCGCAACTTTGCCGGGCGCGGTGGGCTTTATGCGCCTGATGAAGTGAGGCTGGGCGTTGAATTGAACTATATCGGCATGGGCTTTGGCAAAGCCCGA
>CAZAUB010000115.1:0-6132 GCA_964488195.1 uncultured Methylobacter sp.
CCCCAAAAGGCGACCGCCAATAATGCGCCTATCGCAAAACTGATCCCGTGCGGCAATACCGCAGCCGCCATAACGCTTAACACGCCGCCAACTGCGGTAAAGCCAGGTAGGGGGCGCATCGCGCCCCTTTCCGATGACGCTGATATTCTGAAATCCGCAAATGGTGCGCGGTGCGCACCCTGGACTATTTATTGTGCGGGCGCAAACAAAAAATCCAAGCGGGACGGAGTTTGTAACTCCGTCCCAAACGTTTTGACGCTGCCGCTATTTTTGGTTTGCCAAACGTCAATAATCCACCGGCAATCGCGCAACTAATTCATCCCACCGAATCACAATATCCGGCAACACGCTGACCTGGGTTTCGCCATTTAATTCGTATAGTTCGGGCTTGCCGTATTCGCCGTCGATCAAGCGGTAAACGGTCAACACCCGATCAATGGGGTGAATCAACCAATATTCTTTTACGCCATGGCGTTCATAGAGATTGCGTTTTCTGATTTGATCGTGCCCGGCCGTGGACGGCGACAACACTTCCACGATCCAGTCCGGCGCACCGCGCACTCCGCGCCTATCCAGTTTGCTGCTATCGCAGACCACCAATACATCCGGTTGTACGACGGTATCGATGCTTTCGTCCGCCTCATTGTGTTTCGGCAGGCGGACATCGACCGGTGCAATGAAAGCGCGGCAAGGTTTACCCTTAAGTGCCAGACGGGTCTGGAGATAAATTTCCCCTGCCACATCCTGATGCGCCAGATCGGGAGCCGGAGACATCGCATAGGCGCTGCCATCAATCAGCTCATAGCGTATTTCATCAGGCCAAGACAGATAATCGCCGTAGCAATGGTGTTGAGTATCTTTTAATGCTAAACCCATATCAGTTTCCTCGTGTATTGCATGCAGACCGGTATTGATTGAAAAAAGCATAACACAGCGCATATGCTCCGGGTACTGTTTTGGGGCTTTGATATGTTTTCAGGGGGAGGTTCTGCGTCAGGTAGGACGCACACCATCTACCCTACCTGACTTTGTGGTGAATTAATCTTTCAATTGCCAACTTCCATAACGATCACGTCAATACCGTTTTCTCTTAACCGGGTGCGAATGGTGCTAACACTGGTCATTTGGGTATAAGGCCCCATTTTGACTCGATTCCAGACCACATTACCGACTTTTGCTTTCTCAACTTTGGATTCAATCCCCATTAAAGCCAGCTTGGCTCTTAAGCTGTCGGCATCTTTAAATTCTTTGAACGAACCGGCCTGCAAAATATAACTGGCACTTTTTGCCTGTCCTACCCGCTCTTCTCTGGCCCGAGTATTGATTTCATGATCCGGTACGATGACTTCTTTTTCAGGCAAAATGGTATAAAAATCGAATTGCGGCAACACCGGCCCCGGCTCGGGTTTTTTCTCCTGTTTGGGCGCTTCATTTTTTGCCGCCTCAGGCTGGGTCGGTATAGCCTGCTGAGGGTTTACCTGTCCTGAGTCCTGTCGAAGGGTTTGCTTCGATCCGGTACCGCGCAAATAAACCAGAAAGACTACAAACGAGATAATCAGCGCCGTAATCAGCATCCATCGCCACAGGCTAAGACTTTCCGATTTTTGTCTGTACGACGCGGAATTTTTATTCTGCGCCCTGTGTTTGTAGTCTTTAGCCATGTTACATTGCTTCAGGTGTGTTGATATTCAGCAAACCCAAGCCGTTCGCCAATATCTGTTTTACAGCGCAAATCAGATTGAGTCTTGCATTGCGTATTTTTGCGTCATCGACAAGGAATTGATGCGCATTGTAGTAAGTATGGAACTCGTTAGCCAATTCGCGCAAGTATTGAATCAGCTGATGCGGCTCGTATTGCAATGCGGCACGTTCCAGCATTTCAGGATAGCGTGTCAGCGTTCCCAGCAGGTTGGTTTCGTGCTCTTCGGTCAATAGCGTCAGGTTTGCCATGCCCAGCAGTAAATCCCGCTCCCAGTTTTTTTCATCTAACTGGCGCAACACGCTGCATACCCTGGCATAGGCATACTGCACATAAAATACCGGATTCTCGTTGGATTTAGAGGTCGCCAGTTTCAAGTCGAAATCCATGTGCTGTTCCGAACGGCGCATCACATAAAAGAAGCGCGCCGCATCTTTGCCGACTTCATTGCGCAATTGCCGCAAGGTGACAAATTCGCCGGAGCGGGTCGACATTTGTACTTTTTCTTCGCCGCGATAGAGCGAGGCAAACTGTACCAGCAGCACTTTCAGCTTGGATTCATCAGCGCCCAAGGCCTGAATTGCCGCTCTGACTCTGGGAATATAGCCGTGATGATCGGCACCCCAAATGTTGATGATCTGGTCAAAACCACGATCCAGCTTGTTCATGTGGTAGGCAATATCGGACGCAAAATAGGTGGATTGGCCATTTTCGCGAACCACCACCCGGTCTTTTTCGTCGCCCAGCTTAGCGCAGGCAAACCAAGTCGCTCCATCCTGTTCATACAGATGTCCACCGACACGTAAGCGCTCCAGGGCTTTTTCCACCGAACCGTCATCCATCAGCTGGCGTTCTGAAAACCATTCCTGATAGTCAACGCCAAACTCGCTCAAGTCGATCTTGATGTCTTCCAGAATGTTGCTCAAGCCTATTTGAAAAAAGTCCTGATATAACGATGCGCCGAGCAAAGTTTTGGCGCGGGCTATCAGCGCATCGATATGTTCTTCCTTGTCGCCGCCCTCAGGTTCATCGGGCGGTATGTCTTCTAACACCAGCTCTACAGGTCTGCGATATTCATTGTTGGCGTTTTTATGAATGTCACCAGCAATTTCACGCACATAATCGCCCCGATAGCCATTGCTGGGGAAATGCACCACTTCGCCGCATTCTTCGAGGTATCTGAGCCAGATGCTGGTGGCGAGTATATCCATTTGCCGACCGGCATCATTGACGTAATATTCGCGGTGCACGTCAAAGCCGACCGCCTGCAATAAATCGGCAACCACAGAACCGTAGGCGGCTCCACGGCCATGACCGACATGCAAAGGCCCGGTAGGATTGGCGGAAACAAATTCGACCTGGACTTTTTTTCCCGCACCGACATTGCCCAAGCCAAACTCCCGACCCTGGTCGTGAATGTGCTTGATAACCTGATATTGGGCTGTGGGATCGATAAAGAAATTGATAAAACCGGGGCCCGCCAGTTCAACTTTAATAATTGCGGGATCCTGGGGCAGCGCGGCCATCAGTTTTTCAGCCAACTGACGCGGGTTTGTATTGGCCGGTTTCGCCAGCATTAATGCCAGATTAGAAGCAAAATCGCCGTGTTGCGGGTCACGGGTGCGGTCAATAGTAATGTTAGGGATGATTTCCTGAGCGAGAACGCCGTTTGATTTAAGCGTTTCAACGGCTTGCAGGATAAGTTCCTCTATCTTTTTTTTCATTGCTTCACTGCGTAGGTTAGATCAAGTAAACAGACGCGCATTATCCATTAAAAGCATTTGATTATCCATTCAAACAACATCAATGCCAATCCGCTGGAAATATCCAGCGAACAACGCGGTTTTTGTCTGGGCTGTTCGTTATGGCGAGGGGGCGTGGACGGAGTGATGATGACTTGATGCAGGAGCGGTTGCCGACGACTTAAACGTCATGTTTATAACGTGTAAGTCTCGGCAAGAGGAATGGGGCGATCTTACTTTTTGATAAAATACATATAGCTTCCGTACTTATTGTCTTTAAGCACCATAGTCGTATCGGTTTTTTCCACTAACGAGTAAACATCAAATTTACCCGCTCTGCCCAGTATGCTGACTTTTAACACACCCTCTTCAACAACATAGTCAACTGCCGGCGCATCATAAGGGTTGCCTCTAACTTGAGGAATATCTTTTTGGATCAGCTGGTTGTTATTAATCACCCAGGTCATGCCCATAGGTTTTTTTTCAGTATCTTCCGGTGATTTTTTTGTATATTCCAGAAACCAACTACCGACAATGTCTTTATCAGAATTCAGGGTATCGGCAAATACAGCCGGGCTTGACAAGCCGAACAACAAGGATAACGCGAGTAATATTTTTATTTTGTTCATTATTTTTTCCTGGGTTAAGAAACTGAGTATATAAACAACAATTGCACTATAGCGATCCTATTGTACAAGAAACTGAGTTGAGTAGTATTTAACTTTATAGGGTTAATCTGCCAGAGCGTCCGCGACCGGTTTATTAAAAAGGCAAGGCAATATCGGGCTTGATCTTCATCATCAGCTGCCTGAATTGCTCTTGAATGCCGCGCATTGCCGCTTCCGAATCGGCCTCAAAACGAATAACCAGTGACGGCGTGGTGTTTGATGCCCGCACCAGCCCCCATCCGTCCGGGAAATCGACGCGCAGTCCATCTATATCGGTGATTTTGCCGTCGGTAAAATTGGCAGCCGCAAACAGGCTGTCTATAAAGGTGAAGTTTTCACCCTCTTCCAGCGCGACATTCAATTCCGGGGTGTTGATGCTGTCGGGAAAACCGGCAAATACCTCGGCGCTGCTGCGCGTGTCTTTGGACAGTATTTCAAGCAAACGCGCAGCCGAATACAACGCATCATCAAAACCGAACCAGCGATCATTAAAGAAAATATGTCCGCTCATTTCACCGGCCAATTTGGCGCCGGTTTCTTTAAGTTTTGCTTTCATCAATGAATGCCCGGTTTTCCACATGGTCGGCCTGCCGCCGTATTTTGTAATCTGATCGGCCAGATGGCGGGTGCATTTCACATCGTAAATGATTTCCGAGCCGGGTTTGCCCGCCAGCACATCCTTGGCAAACAGCATCATTTGCCGGTCAGGCCAGATGATTTTGCCGTTGGAATCGACCACACCCAAACGGTCGCCATCGCCATCAAAAGCGATCCCAATGTCGGCCTTGTAATGTTTGACCGTTGTAATTAATTCGGTCAGGTTCTTGGGGTTGCTGGGATCCGGATGGTGATTGGGGAAGGTGCCGTCGATGTCGCAGAACAGCTCCCTCACTTCACAGCCCAGCGTTTTCAAGAGCTTTGGCCCCAGCTCACCGGCAACACCGTTGCCGCAGTCCAGCACCACGGTCATGGGTCTGGCGATGTGTATGTCCTCAGAAATAACGCCCAGATATTCATTGCTGAATTGGCTGTTCTGTTCGATGCTGCCGGGGTTGTCCGTTGCATAGACCTGATTGGCAATGCAGGTTTTAAGTTGTTGGATTCTTTCGTTGGCAAGGGTTTCGCCGTTGACGACCATTTTCAGGCCGTTATAATCGGCGGGATTATGGCTACCGGTAATCATCACGCCGGAACGTCCTTCGGTGTGTTTGGTCACAAAATAAAGTACCGGCGTAGGCACCATGCCAATATCCAGCACATTGAGTCCCGTTGCAATAATCCCTTTTGACAGAACTTCCGCCAGAGCAGGGCTGGAAATTCTTCCATCTCGACCGACCACAACGGTTTTACAGCCATGCTC
This sequence comes from uncultured Methylobacter sp., assembly GCA_964488195.1. Lineage (GTDB taxonomy): Bacteria > Pseudomonadota > Gammaproteobacteria > Methylococcales > Methylomonadaceae > Methylobacter_A. Next base: position 5,470 of record CAZAUB010000115.1, read on the forward strand.
TTTAGCTTGGGTACCCAGCGCGCGGCCGATGTCGTAAACAACCTCTTTAGTCAGCGTCTTGCCGACGATGCCCCGGATATCATAAGCCCTGAAAATAATGCCTGGGTCAGCTGTTTTTTTCACTGCAATGGACGGGGGCATGTCAAAGGAGTCCGGCACGGTTTTTTCAACTATTTCCGGTTTTCTGGTTTCAACAGCCGGTATATTAAAACCAACGTCTTCGGCAACTGCTCCAGCTTCGCTTAAAATGCTGGCTTTTGGCGCTTTAGTCATGTTCTCCTTGGGTTGCTCGGCCTCTTTCATCCGTGGTGTCTTGTCACCTGACCCTCCCTCCATGGAGGGAGGAAATGCCGCAAGACTGCCGGGAGCAGTCGCGGCCATGCAGTCGTCAGATTCATCAAAAAAACCACTTATTTCAAAATCAACAGCATTATTATCATTGGCTAGATCGTCGTCCTGATTACTCAGAACCCGCTTAAACTGCACCAGAGTTGAAATAACGGCATTCATTTCAGGCAACTTAACGGAGTAACTACCCTGTAGTTTATTAGTCATCATGTCCTTATAGGCTTTCAGCACGCTGCTCAAATCTTGCGTCAGTAGACCTGAAAGCTTCCTGTATCCCATAAAAAAAGCCAGCAGCGCCAGCCAGGCAGAAAAAAA
>CAZAUB010000115.1:6232-7322 GCA_964488195.1 uncultured Methylobacter sp.
GCCAGAATGACACCTACCACCTGATTATTTTGCATAATCCTGCGCGTTATCGCCAGATGTCTGTCAGGCCCGTTATCGCCTTGTATTGCCGGCAGCTGGTTTTTGGTAAACGTTTCCCGCACCATGTCCAGATCGGCATAACCCATTTTAGGTACGCTTTTGTCATCAAGCTCACTGACGCCGGGCAATAACAGCCTGACCTTCAGGACGTCGGGTAAATGCCTTTCAAGTTTTGCGGCCACCGTGGTTAATTGAGCTGTGTCTGCACTGGTAACCGCAGCCAGCACCTCGGGATCCTGCGCCATTTTTTCCAGCATGTTGGTTAGCAGATTGACCTGTGCCGTTATGCCTAATGCGACACTTTTTGCAACCGCCTCCGCTGAGCCCTGCTTTGATTCTCCGATTTGCGCCGCACTGATCCAGTAAACACCCACACCGGCAGTCAGAATCATTAAAACAGCAAACGCTGACAGTAAAGAAAATAGTCGTACCATATTTATGCCTCGAATAAAGAAAACAGCTTAATGACGACCTGTATGACCAAAGCCGCCGGAACCGCGCAAACTTTGATCAAACTCGGCGACTTGTTCAAATTCCACCTGCACCACCGGCACAAAAACCATTTGTGCGATGCGTTCACCGATATTAATGGTAAAAGCGGTGTCGCCCCGGTTCCAGCAGGAGACAAAAACCTGTCCCTGATAGTCCGAATCAATCAGCCCAACCAGATTGCCCAAAACAATGCCGTGTTTATGCCCCAGACCGGATCTGGGCAATAAAACGGCGGCTAGCTGATGGTCATTAATATAGATAGCCAGACCGGTTGGAATTAATAGTGTTTCCCCCGGTTTTAATTCGACCGCCTCATCCAGACAGGCGCGCAAATCCAAACCCGCCGACCCCGCTGTCGCATACTCCGGTAACGGAATGTCTTTGCCTAAACGGCCATCCAGGATTTTAAGCTGTATTTTTTTCATGCTTTATTATGTTCCATTCTTTCTGCGATTAAGCTGACTAATTGCTCGGCCAGGTGATTTTTGTCGGTCATTGCCAGAGCTTTTTGACCATTTTTCCAGAAAACCTGCAATGC
>CAZAUB010000116.1:0-7316 GCA_964488195.1 uncultured Methylobacter sp.
GGATTTTGTTCATAATGGCGGGCAGAAAAACATCGTAAGCCAAGAGGAACCCATCTAAACATTCATAATTTGAAAAAAACGAAATCCTACAAACCAAACAACTCCTTCATCTTCTGTCCAGGGCTTTCCGCACGCATAAATACTTCGCCAACCAGGAAGGTATAGATGTCATTATCCAGCATCAGCTGCACGTCTTCATGGGTATGAATGCCGCTTTCGGTGATAATCAAACGATCTTCCGGAATACCGGCTTTTAAATCCAATGTGGTCTGCAATGAGGTTTCAAAGGTGCGAAGGTTGCGGTTGTTAATGCCGATCAGTTTGGTATCCAGCGTTAGCGCTCTTTGCAGTTCTTTTGCATCATGGACTTCTACCAGCACATCCATACCCAGTTTGGTTGCGGTATCTGATAGCTCGTGCATTTGGCTGTCTTCCAGCGCGGCGACGATCAGCAAAATACAGTCGGCACCCAAGGCGCGGGCCTCAAAGATTTGATAGGGGTCGATCATGAAGTCTTTTCTCAATACCGGCAGCGGGCAGCGTTCCCTGACCATTTGCAAATAGACTTCCGAACCTTGGAAAAACTCCTTATCGGTCAATACCGACAGGCAGGTCGCACCATTCATCGCGTAATCCTGACCGATGGTGATCGGTTGAAAATTTTCCCTGATCACGCCTTTGCTGGGCGAGGCTTTTTTGATTTCCGCGATAATGGCCGGTTTTTTTGCTAATACTTTGCTTTGCAGCGCGTTATAAAATCCGCGCGGATTTTCTACGCCTTGGGCAATTTCTTCCAGATTGGCGATGGTCATGCCTGTTCTGCGTCTGGCTACCTCTTCGGCTTTTTTATCGAGGATTTTTTTTAAGATGTCAGGGGTGTCGGTCATTGTTTGGCTTCTTGTTGTTTTTGAAGGGCTACTGTTTGATTGGCAATAGTAATTAACTGTCGTAAAGCATCATTCACTGCTTTTTCTGTTGGAAATCTACTGGCAACATCTGCATCCAAGCGGACTATGTTTACGCCATTCTTATATTTTTCGGCATATTTGCCGCGTACGGCACCCGGTAAATTTTGAAAATCATACTCGGGCTTTAATTCATCAGTTTTTGCTTTGTTCATAATATTGTATTTCCCGTGTAGTTGCTTTGCGCGCACTAATGATTCTAATGCAGTCTAAACGATAAGTGTGCGATACGACTAAAATGGAATTATTCGCGGAATAGCCAATGATAATAAAACGATCTTCTTCTATAGAATGCTCAGGGTCTGGAAAGGTAACCGAAAGTTCATCAGCAAAAATACTTGTTGCTTCATGGAAAGAAACAGAATGTTTTATCCTGTTTTTTTCGGCTTTTATTTCATCCCACTCAAAATCTATCATCTCTGACTATACGTAATTAGTGCATCGAATTTTGCTTTTGCCGCGCCGCTGGCGATAAGTTCTTGAGCTTTTTCTATGCCCGCACTTAAAGAATCGGTGATATTAGCCGCATAAATCGCCGCCCCGGAATTGAGCGCCACTATGTCTCTGGCCGCTCCGGCTTTATTGTCCAGCACTGATTTTACCATTACCAGACTGGAGGCCGCACCATCAACGGCCAATTCAGCCAGATTGGCACGTTCAAAGCCGAATTGTTCCGGCGTAATCGTATAGTTGGTGACTACACCGTCTTTAAGCTCGGCAATGTTTGAAGCAGACGCAATGCTGATTTCATCTAACCCGTCGTCGGCATTGACTACCAGCACATGCTTGCTGCCGAGTTTTTTTAACACCTGCGCCAGCGGCTCTACCCACTGTTTGGCAAATACGCCGATCAACTGGTTAGGTGCACCGGCGGGATTGGATAACGGACCCAACAGATTAAACAGGGTTCTGACGCCCATTTCTTTACGGGCATTACTGGTATGCTTCATTGCTCCGTGATGTTTGGGGGCAAATAAAAAGCCGACACCAATTTCATTGACGCAGTGCGCGACTTGTTCGGCGTTTAAATCCAGATTTACCCCGGCGGCTTCCAGCAGGTCGGCGCTGCCGCAACTGCTGGACACGGAACGGTTGCCGTGTTTGGCAACCTGTCCACCTGCTGCGGCCACGACAAAAGCGCAAGTGGTGGAGATGTTAAAGGTATTCGCGCCATCGCCGCCGGTGCCGCAAGTGTCTATCACATGCTCGCCTATTACATCCACCTTGGCGGCCAGTTCGCGCATCACTTCGGCGGCGGCGGCAATTTCGTCGATGGTTTCACCTTTACAGCGCAGGGCGATTAAAAATCCGCCGATTTGCGCGTCCGTCGCATTGCCGCTCATGATTTGTCGCATCACCTCGCGCATTTGCTCGGAGCTAAGATCTTGTTTGTTCAGCAGGGCTTGCAGGGCTTGTTGTATGTGCATTCGGATTAAGGTTTTGTATTTTAAATAGAAAATAGAACGCGTAAGATTTTTTGACTGATCTGTGTTCATCATAATCATCAGCGTCATCTGTGTTCCATTATAAAGTCAGCCGTTCAATTCATCCTGCAAGCGCTGGTAAATGCCGCCGAAGCTGCCGTTACTCATCAACACGAAATGTCCGCCGTAACGCGCTTCAAATTTGAGCTTGGCGATGATTTCATCCAGCGATGAACAGATTTCGATATTACCGGCGTACTTTTTCAGCTCGCCTAAATCCCAGCCCATTGCTTCCGGCTGGTAGATGATGGCCAGATCGGCATTACCCAAAGATTCCGCCAGCGTTTTGGTATGCACACCCAGACGCATGGTGTTTGAGCGCGGCTCGACAATCGCAATGATGCGCTCCTGCCCCACCTGTTTGCGCAAGCCGTCCAGCGTCGTTTGTATCGCGGTCGGGTGATGGGCGAAGTCATCGTATAAGGTCACTCCGTTCCCTTCGACTCCGCCTGTCCTGAGCGCAGCCGAAGGGCTCAGGACAGGGATGCGGGCTATCACTTCCATGCGACGCTTGACATTTTTAAACTGAGCCAGCGCAGCTATCGCGTCCTTGGACAGGATGCCGACATGTTTTGCGGCGACTATCGCGGACAGCGCGTTGTAGACATTATGCTCGCCGGTCAGCGACCACTCGACACGGCCTTGCGCTTGATTATCCAGCAGTACATCGAACCGGCTGCCGTCGGCTTTGATCAATTTCGCATTCCATTGGGCATCGGAATTAATCGAGGTCTTCGAAACCGGCGTCCAGCAACCCATAGACAATACATCGTTTATATTCGCGTCGCATTCGGGGCTGATAATCAAGCCCTCGCCAGGCACCGTCCTGACCAGATGATGAAATTGTTTTTTGATCGCATCCAGGTCGGGAAAAATATCGGCATGATCGTATTCAAGATTATTAAGGATGGCAGTTCTGGGCCGGTAGTGGACAAACTTTGATCGCTTGTCGAAAAATGCCGAATCGTATTCATCGGCTTCGATCACAAAAAAATCGGACTCGCCCAGCCGCGCCGAAATACCGAAATTTAACGGGATACCGCCGATTAAAAAGCCCGGCTTAAAACCCTGATGTTCCAGTATCCAGCTGAGCATGCTGGTCGTGGTAGTTTTGCCGTGGGTTCCCGCTACGCCCAGCACCCATTTATCCTGCAACACATGTTCTGCCAGCCATTGCGGGCCTGATACGTATCTCAGCCCCCTATTAAGCACAGCTTCGACCTCCGGATTGCCGCGCGACAGCGCATTGCCGATAATCACCAAGTCGGGTTTGCCATCCAGGTTCTCGGCCCGATAGCCTTCCATCAACACGATGCCTTGCTGTTCCAGCTGTGTACTCATCGGCGGATAAACATTTTGATCGGAACCGCTGACCTGATGCCCCAGCTGCCGCGCAATCACGGCGAGTCCGCCCATAAATGTGCCGCAAATACCTAAGATGTGAATATGCAATGTTTTGTCCTTAATGGTTTGTTGTCAGGTTTCACAAGGTTATTGTATAAAAGCCAGGTAGGTCGGGCATGCTGTTTATGCCCGACATTCCCATGCTTCGAAATGTCGGGCAACGAAAAGCGGTTGCCCGACCTACTGGGCTTACCACTGCCTAGTTTTTGTTTTAACGATGAATTTATTTTTTAGCCGGGGGGTTGGCACCGGGCTTCTCTCCCGGTTTGCCGCCCTTGCCTGCCGCTTCTTCTATCGGCACTTCTTGCTCTTCTTTTGCCCCGGCTTTTTCCAAAATTTTAATGACTTGGTCATGGGCGGTTTTCTTGGCTCTGCCCATGACAGTCACATTTTGTTTATCCAGCGCATTAACATCGGCTCCCGCTGCAATCAGCAAATTGACGATGTCTTCATTGCCGAAAACCAGCGCATCCATTAACGCTGTTGTCCCTGAATTATCGGCAAGGCTGACATCGGCCCCGTACGCCAACAGGGATTTAACAATCTGCACATTGCCGTTAAAGCTCCCGGCCATAAGAGCGGTGCGACCGCCGGCTGTTTTACTGTTAACATCAATCCCTTGCGCCAGCAAAGCCTCTGTTCTGTCAAGCTTGCCCATCATTGCCGCAGCAAATAAATCTTGACCATCTTCTGCATAAATCGCTGGTGACAGAGCCAATAATAGGAATAAAAAGTAATCTTTGTATTTCATACTGAATAGTTGCTTGCGTTTAATGAAAAGTTACGATGAAATAATCAACACATAACCTATATGATCTAGTAATGAACGAAAAAAACAAAATAATTATTGAAGCCACCCCTTTTTTCATAGAAGCGCAATCTTCTCCAGATGAGGATCGCTATGTCTTCGCCTACACCATCACTATCACCAACGCCGGTGCAATACCGGCAAAGCTGCTCCAGCGCCATTGGCTGATTACCGATTCCAACGGCAAAATCCAGGAAGTCAGGGGCGATGGCGTCATAGGCGAACATCCTTATCTTAAACCCGGCGAGTCTTTTCGTTACACCAGCGGCGCCATGATAGAGACCCCCGTCGGCACCATGCAGGGTGACTATACTATGCATTCGGATGATGGCGATAATTTCCGCGCAGACGTCCCCCGATTTACCTTATCAATCCCAAGAACCCTGCATTAATAATGGCTATATATGCTATCGGTGATATTCAAGGCTGTTTTGATGAATTATTAAAACTCCTGGATACTATCTCTTTTAATGAACATACCGATCAACTATGGTTTGCCGGCGACTTGGTCAATCGCGGCCCCAAATCGTTAGAAACCCTCCGCTTTGTCAAATCGCTGGGGGATTCTGCAATTACGGTGCTTGGCAACCATGACCTGCACTTATTGGCTGCGTCCTGCGCGCCCAAAATAGCCCATAAAAAAGACTCGCTGCTGCAAATACTTGAAGCGCCGGATCGGGACGAGTTAATCGATTGGCTAAGGCATCGGCCACTGTTTCATTTCAACGATAATTTCTGCCTGGTTCACGCCGGTCTTCCACCCCAATGGGATTTTAAAAAAACCCAAAAAATGGCCTTGCTGGCGGAGCAGACTCTAAGAGGCCCCAATTATCAGGCGTTTTTAAAACAAATGTACGGCAATAAGCCCAATATTTGGTCGCCCAACTTGAAAGGGGGCGAGAGGTTGCGTTTCATTGTTAATTGCTTTACCCGAATGCGTTATTGCGATGCTGATGGCCGACTGGATTTTATTCATAGCGGGCCTCCAGGCTCCCAACCCAAAAACCTGGTTCCGTGGTTTGACGTGCCCAAGCGTAAAAACGCAGACATGCGCATTATCTTCGGTCACTGGTCCTCCTTGGGATATTACGAGGGACCGAACTGTTACGCGATTGATACCGGCTGCCTTTGGGGCGGCCAACTGACCGCAATAAGACTGGGTGAGCCGGTACAGCGTTATAGCATTGATTGTCCCGAGGCTAAAAAACCCCGTAAAAACAATCTGGCTGTGGCGGGTTAACCTAAAAAACCAGATAACTATTTGATGGAACGCGGGTGCCAAAAGTAGGCGCCTCTAGGCGACGCTGATGAGACGGATTTAAACGGATTTTTAAAAACGCCGAGGCCAAGTTCGGTATACGCCTTATAAATTGTCTTAATTTGTTACCGACAATATCTTTACCTGATTACGTACAAGCTCCAGCCAAAGTAGCAACCTCTCAAGTAGCCGTCATACCGGCATGGACTGCCGGTATCCACGACTGCATGGACAGATATTTGCTCCTGCAATATCTGCATTCACCACATCCATGTGGATTATGCAGGAGGTAGAGCAACGCAGGAGCAGTTGCCGAGAGCACAAGGATGTGACTCATCGCCAAAGTGATCGTTGAGTTTACATCCATGTAACCTAGACCCCGGCAGTCCATGCCGGGGTGACGCCGCTTGGTGAATTTGTGGGATTATCACCGTTTCGATTTTGGCTGGAGCTTGTAAGTAATCAGGTATCTTTATGAAAAAGCCCCGTTTTATCCACGCTTATCAGTCAAATCAGCGTCGCCTAGAGGCGCCTACTTTTGGCATCCGTGTTCTCTATTTTTTCCAGCTTCAAAAAACTATAACTGAACGCCACATCAGGATCATCCTGAATATCTTCCCGCTCCACCTCAGTCCACTGTTCGGGATCAATCTCGGGGAAAAATGTATCGCCGTGGAATTCCTGATGTATCAGCGTCAGGTAGAGCGTATCGGCAACAGGCAGCATCGACTCGTAAAAATCCGAACCGCCGATAACAAAAACCTCATCGCTGTCACGGCAGCTATCCAACGCCTTGTCAATATCATTAAAAACCAGACAGCCCGGTTGGCTGTATGACGGATTCCTGCTGATAATGATATTGGTACGACCCGGCAACGGCCTGCCTATCGACTCATAGGTTTTTCTGCCCATCAAAATGGGCGCGCCCATGGTTATTTTTTTGAATTTTTTAAGGTCGGCAGACAAATGCCAGGGCATTTGATTATTCAGGCCGATGACCCGGTTGCTCGCCATCGCGACGATAAGTGATATTTTCATTTTAATGCAGTATTCTTTAATCAATTAACTTACCCAAGCATCATACTATGAAAAATATACTGGTTGTATTTACCGGCGGAACTATCGGCTCTGTTGCAACTGGCGGCACCATCAATACAGATGGCAGCGCATCGTTCAAATTGATCCAGCTGCTTCAACAACACTACCACAATCATCCGCAAATCCATTTCGACACTATCCAGCCCCTACAGATTTTAAGCGAGAACCTTGCGCCCGGAGCCTGGAAAACCATTATTGAAGCCATAGAAGCCGCCCGGCCCGATCAGTATGACGGCGTCATCATAACTCATGGCACCGATACCTTGGCTTATACAGCTTGCGCGCTGAGCTTTTATTTT
>CAZAUB010000117.1:0-7248 GCA_964488195.1 uncultured Methylobacter sp.
ACTTAAGCAAATCCTGGTTATCAACGGGAAGGGTAAAAAAATCCCGTGCGCCGGCCTGCATGGCAAGTCGCATTTGCTGATTATCGTTGTCCTCTGCAATCACCAGTAAAGCCGGGCGGCTGGCAGAGGGCAGGGCGGATAACTGGTTTAGCGCATCGACGGTCAGGTTATCAAGAAGAAAAATCAGCACGTCGGGAGGTTTTTTATCTTTATAAAGCTGCCCCGGCGTTGAATTATCAAACAATAGAGCGGTAACCTCTTTGTTGATTAAAGATGAGATTTGGCTGCGATGCTGATTTAATTTAGACGGGTTACTGCCCAGAATTTGTATTGAGACGGCTTTTTTTTGCATGGGTTTGTTTGCTGTGAATAACTTTAGTATCAATGATTATGGTTAATAAATCTTAATTCCTATTGAGTAATGAACTGGTTTATGAACACACGCCATAACAGCATCGTTGAGTTATAGGATTATCAGAAGAAACTCTACCTAAACTTTCACTTGGTAATGTTGTTTGTATTGCTGGTATGGGAAGTGAAATAGCAATGCCGGGAATAAGAAGGTTAATATTATTCACGCCACCAAGACTTTTAATACTTACTTGTACTGACTTCATGATGTTGTAGGTGTCCGAATCAAAAGCAAGGGAAGTGGTAACTTCGCTGATGGCCTTGGTGACTAGGTCTTGTGAAAAATATTTGACATCAACATCTGTGGTATTTAAACCTAATAACCCACCAGTTGTGTTCGTTAAATCAGTACCTGGTGAGGCATTAAAAATTGTAGCTTGTCTTACCATAGTTTTGGCGTTATCAGTAATAGGACAGACAGCGGCGACTCGAGCCCCGCGACGTGTTGCTTCAACTAAAGTATTGTACGTAAATAAAGCACGTGCAAATTCAATTATGCCAAATAAGAGCATAAAAAAAACCAGAGCAATAATTGCAAACTCAACCATAGATGCACCTTTCTCTTTGTTCATTCTACCCTCAATACCGAAGATGCAGTTAAATTGTATGGATTGCTAAGCCCGAGCCCGGAAAAGTTATTTAAGGTATTACCAAGGATAAAGTTATGGGGATAGGTAGCCGTTACCCTGATGTGATGTGTGGTAGTGTTACAAACACCCGATATATTTTGCTCATGACAATAAACAATGGCAGAAACAGATGGGGCGGCTCCTGGTAATAATAGAGGGGGCGTTCCTGCAAAATTGCCGTAATTAACAAGTCTCTGCATTGTTAGGATGTTTACAGAGTTACTGCCTGATGTGTTTATTGGATAATTAGCACTATAACCAGTGCCGTCATAACGAGCCACTGTATAATCAGAAAAATAGCGCGCTCCATCCTGCACTGATTTATTGAGTATATTAAAATGGTAAAAAGCCCAGCTGAACTCTATTATTCCCAGCAGTAATAATAAAAATAATGGAATAACAATGGCAAATTCAACAAGTGCTGCGCCTGTTTGTATGTCTTTCACACCTTGTTTTTTCATAATGTTAGGAGTGTGAGCTAAATGGATCTTTATAAAGAATAACTTTATATAAATCTGTATCGAATTTTGCTGTTGGAATGCCCACGGCATCACAGTTATCTATATCAGTAACTTCCGCATAGATATTTCCGTCACCTCCACCTGCCATAGGTTGTGTCAAAAATAAACAGGCCCAACCTCTAACACTTGCAGCAGTGACAGTAAATTTTCCGCCATTTTTTATTTCAACTGCATTACAATCTATAAAAGGTACTGCGGCAATTCGCCTACCACCTTTGGGTAGATGGCCTGGATCGGCATCATGGTCTCCAGTTGCTGAGCTGTTAATAATTGTTTTATAGTTAATATGCAAATTAGTAGCCATTAATCCTGACGAACTGATTGCCTGGATGGGGACGGGAGTATTCGTTGATGGGGGGGTTAGAGTTGCTCCGTCGCTACGAGTGTTATTTGCCGGTACAGAAGAGGTAATGGGGGTGTTTTTGCCTCCTACAATAATATCGGGGAAATATACGGTAGGTTTAGTAGGATCTCCTGGAGCTTTATATGCCCCCTTGTAATCATCAAAACGCGTATTAAAGCCTTGCTCGATTGCAGAAATATTGCCAGTCTGAGAAGATATTTCTCCGCCAGATGCAAACTTCTGACAAAAACTCATTGTGCAATCGGGGTCGCCAGCTGCACAGTCATTAACAGCGTGCCCTCCTGGGCCAACATCCATCCATCCAAAATTTCCTGATATTAGACCAGTGTATGCAGAGGGAATGGCTGGGCACTCGGGTGTGGATCCAGTTGCATCGCTTGTTTTAAAGCAAAAAGTGGTGTTTGTTTGATAGCCAAAGCAGCTGCCATCAGAGCAAACCTTATCCTTACCAAGAATAGGATTATCTGCTGCGCATGCAAGCACAGGAAGAATATCATTACATGGCACAATTGGTATGATACCGGCGACTGCTGATGCAGCAACCTGCATATTATCAAATCCAATGACCTTGCCGAACCATGTTGGAATACTCATGGGATTTGTTATTGCAACTCGGACAAATTTTGCGTCAGTAATTGCCGTTGGATCTGTTTTCCAATCATCAAAATTACTACTGTAATCAGTGGCGAATGAAAATGTTAAGTCGCCATCCGCAGTTGATACTTCCAGATTTCCAGCACTGTCTTTAAAACCCTGCAAGGTATACGTAACTGCATAATATCTTGCGTATGCCTCAATGTCAGTTATGGTAGAGCTAGACTCACCTTTACTTAGCGATGTTGCCGCACTTAAAGCAAGCGCATCAACTAAATTTTGCAATCTGGTTTTGTTGACCTCGGCATGGCTTAAATCAATGGCAAGTCCAGCCATGCCCATTAGAACTACAAGACTCAAGGCAACCAGCACCAGCACAACGCCTTTCGCTTTACGTAACGGAGTCAATGTCATGTTCATAAGTTACCCCTGTCTTGAATGATACAAGTTCAATAATATTAAATCATTTACCGCCAGAACTGGAGCCTCCTGCCCCACCGATATTAATCGTTAAGCCCTGAGGTTGAGTATCCTGGCCAAAACCATCGCGATAGGTTCTGATGATGTTAACTCCGGCATAACCGTCCATTTTTCTGGGCGAGTTAGCTGGAGGGTTTGCCGCCGCCTGCGGGTTTGCAATTTGGGCTTTAACCAGATGATTGGCAGTCTTGCCAAAGCTATCGTCCAGAACATAGGGTCTGTGGTTGCCGTCGGCACAGCCGACTAGCCATAAAGTGCCTGCCATCAGCACAGGGAGTATTGGATTTTTCATTTTGATTCTCCGTTATTTATTTGGTGACCAAACTGACCGGTGGTTCCGCCGGAGCTTGGATCTAATACCGGTGCCTGAGCGGTTTTAGCCTGGGCTTTTCTGGCTTCCATGCGGCCTAATAAATAGAAATCGATATCGTTCGGCGCGACATAATTATCGGTAGGTAGGGTGATCTGGTCGTGCGGTATCGGTTTTGCCAAGTGCGGCGTTATCAGTATCACCAGTTCCCTTTTATCGCTTTTCGCCTGGCGGTTTCTAAATAACGAACCCAACACAGGGATATCGGCCAAGCCGGGGGTTTGCTGCTGTTTGTGGCTTTCTCTTTCGTCGATCAAACCGGCGATGGACATGGTTTGTCCGTCGGAGAGTTCAAGCGTGGTTACGGCTTCGCGTGTGTCCAGGCTGGGAGTGGGTTGAAGATTAAGGAGAGTTGAATTAGAAAATTCGCCGGCTGCCAAAATTTCGTTTGCTCTATTGCTTAAAGAGCTGACTGAAACATGAGTAGTCAGGTTGATTCTGTTGGAATCCAGCACTACGGGAGTAAACTCCAGGCCTACGCCGAATTTCTTAAAACTTACTGTACAAGGAACGATACTGCTGCCGACGGCGCCCGTAGCATTACAGGCGGTAAAAGGGAATTCGCCGCCGGACAGGAATGAGGCCTTTTTACCGCTGAGTGTGCTCAGGTTGGGTTCGGCCAAAACGGTGGCGAGATCGGTATTTCTGCTGAAATCCAGGCTCCACTGAAAAAGGGTATTGCCGGTCACATAAGAACCGGTAAAGGCGCCCGCGCCGGCTGCCAGAGCCGACCAAATAAATGAGCCGTCATTGGCTGTGGTCTTTCCTGCCTCGCCGCGAGTTAAGCTCAGCGCCCGGGCCAAGGTACGGCTGACTTCGGCAATTTTGACTTCCAGCATCACCTGCTGTTCGCCGCCGACATGCATCATGTTGACGATGAATTGGCTAGTGTTGCCGCCACCGCCGCCGCCGCTGCCACAACCGCCGCCACCGCCACCGCCACCGCCACCGCCCATTCCGGCGGAAGCATAGCCTTGGGCAAGTTTCATTGCAAAATCCAGATTAACCAGACTGGAAACCTCGCCGCTGAGAACGATACATCTCTCGGCGCCTCGAACCTTAATAGGTTCATTGGGCATCAGTTCATAAAGTTTTTGTTTTAGTGCATCCAGGTTATGGGTGACTTCAACATCCAGAACCATGGCTACTTTGTTGTTGGTGTCCCAGATCGTGGCGTTGGTCCCCCCTATCGAATTTCCCCGTAATAACACTTGTCTTGGGGAAACAAGGGTAACATCAGCAATGGACTCATTGCCTTTGGTTAATTTGCTGACGTTACGATCAAGATTTATTAACAGCGATTTATTTACCGGTACACGATAAATGAGTTGCCTGCTGTCGGCGCTGGTGGTAATTTCGGCGCCGGCCTGGAGGGTATAGCCTAATAACAGCGCGGGCACTGTTTTAAGCAGTTTATTTGGGTTTATGTTGAACATGGTTGTGCTTCCCTTGTTATTAGTGTTCTTTTTAATTCCTGCGCTTAACAATGCTGACTTTAAGCGCTCAAACTTGAATGGACAATTATTGGTTAATCTAAGCCTGTTGTGGCTGCTTAGCAAGTTCCGCTCTCACATTCCTTGAATGTCTGACTCCCCCAGGGAAGAATCTTTATGGTTACGGGTGCTCTGACAGGTTTTTCTTGTTTGGCTTGAATGGGTGGATTGACCTGTGGAACTTCAGTTGGCCCTATAGAGGTATTCAGATCCATTGGGTTTCTCAGGGTGAACTGTAAAGCGCCGGTTCTCATTGCTTGCACAAGACATTCCGCTTGTGTGGGATCCACTTCCAGGGTTAAGGCTCTGACCACGGCAGGTTTGTCTTGGTCTTGGGATGCAAGCTGGTCAATAGCCAGAATTTTAACGCTGGGTAGCAGGGTATAGGTTTCGCTTGGGCTGCTGGTAGTCATGGGAACGATCTTGTAGCCAGGCGCCTTGGGCTGACAAACAATCTTGTTGCCTGTGCCTGTAACAAGTATATCGGCTTTGTTGCCAGGTAATATAAAGCCTGCAACGCCCACCACATCATCGACGCGCACACTGAGGGCGCGCATCCCATCTTGAATCAAAGCGGATAAAGTGCTGCCGCCCACGTGTTCTTTTATTTGCGGTTTTAACAAGATTTCATCGGTATAAAATTCGCGCTGTGTGACTTTGCCTATTATAGCGTTGGGGTCTTTTTGGGCGTCTTCTTCAGTGAACGCTTGGGAAGGTACATTATCTTTGGGCCAGGCCATCAATTTAAGCTGCGTATTATCTATTCGGGTGGCAAAAGGGATATTGGTTGCAGCAACATAAACCCGGACGGTATTTTGTTCGGCACTGACTGGTTTGTTGCCGGTTTGTGAATCAACCCAATGTTTTGCAATCAAGGCGGCTCCACCAGCCAGAATGAGTGCGATTATCAGCATTATTGAGAAACGACTGTTCATTAGTCTATCCTTGCGTTTTCAAGGTTAATAAAATAGGTATCCCATGCGATGTGCAATCTTTCCGATGTTGCAATTCTGGCAACGCCTTCGTATTCACATTGATCCCTGACTATTCCCAATAAATCTCTGGGATGACAAGGCAACAGAGGACGGTTTTCTTTATTGTAGCGCTCAAAGATCTCATCAAGAAAGCTATCCGGGCAAATTAGTTGTAGTTCTTTGACATATTGATGCCATATCTCCACATACTCCGTTTTGTTAACCGGCTTAAACTTGATTTTATAACCAATACGCCGTAAAAAGGCTTCGTCGGCAAGATCTATGGGATTAATATTAGCAGAAAATATCAGAATTACATCAAACGGTATCTGAACGCGTTTGCCGTTATCGAGACTGAGGTAATCATGTTTTTCTTCCAGCGGAACAATCCAGCGGTTAAAAAGATCCATGGGATGAACGCGTTGACGTCCCAAGTCGTCGATAAGGTACATGCCATTATTGGCTTTTAGTTGCAATGGCGCTTGAGACAAACGGGTGTTTTTATCGTGATCTATTTCCAGCATATCAAGGGTCAGCTCTCCTCCGCTGATGGCAACAGGCCTTTGACATTTAATAAAACGGGGATCGGTACCTTGTTTCAGGTGTACGCTGACTTCAGTTGCGCTTTCAGGAGGCAGTCGGTGCAAGGCAGGGTCGTAAACCTGGATGACGCTTTCGCCAACTGAAATGGCGTAAGGCAATAACACCGCATCTCCCAATACTCGGGCCAGACGTTTGCAGATATAGGTCTTTCCCGTACCGGCCATGCCGTAAACCATGATGGCTCTACCTGAGTGCATGGCAGGACCTAGCTGATCCAAAAGGTGCGGATCTATCGTGGTATCCCTAAAGGCGTTTTGTACCTCAGTGCGGGTTATTTTACTGTTTTGTATGGACTGTGCCTTGACAACATTTCTGTATTGTTCAAGAGGCACGGGAGCGGGGCCGACATAGCCGCTTTTTTTTAACGCCACCAAAGCTTCCGTTATGCCTTTATCGGTCAATGTATAGCGTTCGCCTGTGCTGGTATGTGAGGCGGCCAGAATTTCAACCAAGTGTTGATTGCGTAGGTTGTTTAAAACAGTTTCAAGGATGTTTCCGGTCAGGGCTATGTTTTCGGATAGTTGATGCAGGTCAGCGACGCCATTGACATGCAAGTGTTTGCAGATCAAAGCTGCAATAAAATCAAAAGATAGCCCAGTTTCCTCAATAGTGCGCGGACGAGGGGCAAAAAGATGAGGGATTAATGAGTCTTGAGTAAGTGGTGAGAGCATATTATGTTGCAAAACTTATCCTGTTTATGGGCTTAATCATTATAATTAAGTGCGTCGGTTTCTCATTTAGTCAGGTTTATAAATTGAAACTGAGTTTGGAGTTTATCAGGGTTGCTGTTGTTTAGTATGCTTTAAATT
>CAZAUB010000118.1:0-1615 GCA_964488195.1 uncultured Methylobacter sp.
GTGGTACTGGGCGTGCATTTTCCGACCGACACGTTGGTAGGCGCCATTTTGGGTATCAGCACAGCACTTTTCAGCTTGGAACAAATCGTAATATGAAAATATTTTATGGTGTACAAGGAACCGGTAACGGCCACATCACGCGCGCACGGGTTATGGCAAAAGAATTTTATGCCGCCGGAATTGACGTTACCTTTCAATTTACCGGACGCCCTGCGGATAAATATTTCGATATGGAGGTCTTTAACGGCTACCAGTCACGCACCGGCCTGACCTTTCATACCGAGAAAGGACAAGTCAGTTATTTAAAAACTGCGCTTGACGCCAAACCGATTACTTTTATAAAAGACCTGAAGTCGCTGGATTTAAGCGGCTACGATCTGGTGATCAGCGATTTCGAACCGGTCACCGCTTGGGCGGCAAAAAATCAGAAAATACCCGTTTTAGGCATCGGCCATCAATACGCGTTTAATCATAAAATCCCCAGAGAGGGATCAGACCCTATCGCCGACCAGGTCATGAAGTATTTTGCCCCCGCTGATGTGGGTATCGGCTTGCACTGGCATCATTTTGGTCAGCCCATTTTGCCGCCGATTATCGATACGCCGGAAACGCCAAAAAGCATTATCAAAAACAAGATCATTGTGTACCTTCCTTTCGAAGACCAGCATGAAGTCATCCGGCTTTTGTCGCCCTTTGAAAATTTTGAGTTTCATCTTTATTCGCCGGAAGTGGCTCTATCCAAATTCGACCACATTACTTGTAATCCTCTGTCGCGCGAGGGGTTCCAGAAAGATTTATATGATTGCGCAGGCATTATCAGCAATGCCGGATTCGAGTTGGCCAGTGAAGCTTTGCAGTTGGGCAAGAAAATTCTGGCGAAGCCTCTGCATGCGCAAATGGAACAAATTTCCAATGCCGCCGCCTTACAGCAGCTAGGTTACGGGCATATTATGAACGATATGGATATAGCCGTTATTGAACATTGGTTGCATAACAACCATGCCGTCCATATCACCTATCCTAATATCGCCAAAGTGCTGGTACAATGGATACAGAACGGTATGCCTGAAATGGATACGGACTTTATTGAAGCCATCTGGGATACTGTGAATATTTCGCACATCGAGCAATAGCTAATGACATCTCCTAAAACCGTACTCGTCGTCGGCGGCGCAGGTTACATCGGCTCCCATATGGTCTGGCTACTCGGCCGGAAAGGCGTCGATGTCGTGACTCTCGACAATCTATCCAGCGGGCACCGCGATGCCGTGTTGCATGGCCGATTCGTACATGGCGATATTGCCGATCAGCTGATACTCGACAAAGTATTTCGCGAGCACAAGTTCGACGCCGTCATGCATTTTGCTTCGTTCATCCAGGTGGGCGAATCCATGCAAGACCCCGCCAAGTATTACCAGAACAACGTAGTCAATACCCTCAACCTGCTCAACGCGATGCGTACTCATGGCGTCGATAAATTCATTTTTTCCTCCACCGCCGCCATCTTTGGCGAGCCGGAATACAGCCCCATCGATGAAGCGCACCCCAAGCGGCCTATTAATCCCTATGGTTGGAGCAAGCTGATGGTTGAACAGGCCTTAGCCGATTATGACCG
>CAZAUB010000118.1:1715-7243 GCA_964488195.1 uncultured Methylobacter sp.
CCAGCACCGTCCCCTCCCTAGCCTTTGGGAAAAATTATTTAGATAACTCGCAGATTGAGGTTATGTAGCCCCGCCCCAAACCCAAAAAATGGTCAGCCATGAGTACCATTTCCAAAGCGTTCAGGTGAAATCAAATTCCAAAAAAGTACGCGATGCGCACACTACGACTCACCGCATTACATTTAATTGCGATGCGGATGATTTTAGGCATGATGCTATTCTTCAGCCCACGTTTCAAAGACCTCGGTTAATTCAATGTTCAATTCAGGAAATAAATGCGGGGTGGCAATGTCATCAGCGGTATACATTTGTTTAAGTTGATAACGTTCATTCTCATCTAACACGAATTGATGGATAGCTTGTTGTTCTGGATACACTAGCCAGTATTCGGTAACTCCGCTTTCCTGATACAGTTCATATTTAATTTTCATTTCCCGCCTGGAATTACCTTTGGATAAAATCTCAATAATCCAATCGGGCGCGCCATTACAACCTTGTTCGTCCAAAATTTCAGGGCTGCAAATAACGCACAAATCGGGCTGTACAACGGTGTGAATGTCTTGACTGGCTAAAATGGATTTTTTACGGTCATACAACCGCACATCAAAAGGTGCGGCATAAACGCGACATTTTTTATGTTTGAAAAAAACAGATAATGAACGAGTTAAGTTCATGGAAATATCTTGATGCTTCACGTTCGGCGCAGGCGACATCAACATGATTTTGCCTTTAATTAATTCAACAGCTTCATCAAATTGCCACGTCAAGTAATCGGCATAGCTGTATGTTTGGTTTAAATCTAATTGCGACAATTGGGTAATTTTAGGCATTTGTTTAATCCTCTTTTATACAAAAATGGAGCCTTCAGCCCTGTAGGTAGGGCATGTTGTTTATATACGACATTGCCATATTTCAATGGGGCAACGAAAAATCGTTCCCGACTTGGCTATTCTACATGAAAGCCATGTAGTTCATGCGATGTGCTGAACGCATCAATATCAGCATCCATCCCGAGCGATGCACTTTGTACTCAGCGCATGCTACGGCCCTTGCAAAAAGCAAAATAAACCTAACTCATATAGATTTCAACAAGCTGCGTCATTTATCTATTTCTTTTCTCATGAGTGGCAATATACATGTCATCTTAAGGAAATATCCACGTCATAAAAGCCCTCTATTCTGATGTTAACCCCAACATACTAGGAGGTCTATCAGATGCCAGATCTACGCAAAGAAATAATCAAGATCCTTGATGACAAGCTGTTAACACCGCATTTTCAACCTATTGTTTCGTTGACTCAAAAGAAAATCATGGGCTACGAAGCGCTAATCAGAGGTCCATCCGATAGTCCGCTACATAGTCCGCTTGACTTGTTTACTACTGCCGAGCAATTTAATTTAAGCACTAGGCTGGAATTTCTCTGCCGGGAGATAACCATACAACGCTACGCCGATCTGGACATTAAAGAAAAACTGTTCATTAACGCCTGCCCTTTAGTGCTGCTGCAACCAGAATTTAAAAAGGGCGAAACACTCAGGTTGCTCGACCAATACGGTGTTAACCCGCACTCTGTGATCATTGAATTAACCGAGCACAAGCCCGCCGATAATTACGAAATCATGCGCCGCTCTGCCAAACACTACCGAGGCATGGGCTTTGAGATTGCCCTTGACGACTTGGGCACCGGTTACTCAGGATTAAGGCTCTGGTCAGAATTACTGCCTGAATACGTAAAAATAGACAAACACTTTATCCAGGGCCTCCATGATGACCAGGTCAAACTTAATTTTGTTCGCTCAATTCAAAGTATGGCCGCTTCTCTCAATTGCAACGTCATTGCTGAAGGCATCGAAACTGAAGAAGAATTTAAGGCCATAGAAGCACTCGGCATTACTCATGCCCAAGGCTATTATTTTGCCAGGCCAACGGCTATTCCGATAGAGAAAATAGACAGTTCACTGTTCACTACCGGCCACATTAAGGATTACAAAACTGATCCATTTAACGCCACAACAGCAGTTCATATCATCAGAAACGTCACGCCTATTTCATCAAAAACCACCATCAATGACGTCATGTACCTGTTTCATCACAACAGCGAACTCACCATACTGCCATTGGTTGATGACAATATGGCTTCAGGCATTATTTTTCGTGACAAATTTCTTACCAAACTGTTCTCCAGTCGATACGGCATAGACTTGCATGGGAAAAACCCGATAAAAATGTTTATCGAAAATATACCGTTATGTATTGATAAAAACATGCCCATCGATTTAGTCAGTAAACAACTGACATCATTAATGACTAATGACCCGGCTTTTATCATTACCAATAACGGGAAATATATGGGCATAGGCACGCTGCTGGATTTACTCGCCGAATTTACCCGCCAGCAAATCGATAACGCCAAGCACGCCAATCCCCTTACGCTATTGCCGGGCAGCGTTCCGATCAACACCCAAATCAATCAGTTGCTGTCCAACAAAATACCTTTCAGTTTCGGCTACTTCGATCTTGATAACTTCAAGCCCTTTAACGATGTTTACAGCTACGATGCAGGCGATGGCATCATCAAGGCCGTTGCCAATACCCTGACAAATCACATTCCGGCAGAGAGCGGCGTGGTCGGGCATATAGGCGGCGATGATTTTATTGTGATTTTCACCTGCGATGACTGGCTAATGCGCTGCGAAAACATACTGGAAGCCTTTAAAAACACCATCCCGACCTATTACAGCAACAACGATATAAAAGCTGGCGGCATTCATAGTGAAAACAGAGCGGGAGAAAAATGCTTTTTTCCGCTGGTCAGTCTGTCCATCGGTTTGGTAGACCCAACATCAACCAGCCTGTGTCAGTCTCATGTCGATATAGCCGATTTAGCGTCAGAAGCGAAAAAAATGGCAAAAAAAATAACCGGAAACAGTCTCTTTATTAACAAACGAATGACCGAAAAAATTCCTGAAAATTTCCATCCCGTTGTACAAAGATCGGCAACCAAACTGCATGCGGTTAAATAACTCTCTATGTCGCCTCTAGTACCCCGTGTGGGTAAAAACGTCAGTTTAAATAAATCGCACTCTAAAGAGGTTCAAAATGCTTAAATATATCAGCTTCAAAGTCCGCATACTGCTTGGTTTTTTTGCCATCATCAGCTTGATGATAGGCATTGTTGCTGTGGGTTTGTTTAATTTTTCGCAGACTCAGCGTGACGTAGCGAAAGTAGATGATACTTTTCTGCCCAATGCGCTATTAGCAGAGCGAATGGCGATTTATACCGTACAAGTACAACAACTTTTCACCCAAACTTCAATCAATCAGGATCCAGAGAGTTATCAGGATGCGGAGAGAGCCGCCGAAGACTTTAAGCAGGGCATCGCACAGCTCCGTGAGCGTCTAGCCGGAGAAAACCCGGTAAAAATAACATCAGAACTGGCGGCTATTAAGAACGGTCGTGTTGCAACACTGGATAACGTCACTTCGCCGGTAGTAAAAATGACCGAATTGGCTGCTCTTGAGACCGGCTTTGACTGGTATTACAGCGAAGGCAAGCGCATGACCACGGTTTATGCTACCGAGGGAGTCGAGGCAGGCAATCTCGTCATGAAAGATTTCAATAAATTGGCAAAAAACTTACGAACACAACTGAATAGAATTAAAAATCAGGGTGTGAACGACGCAAAAAATAACGCCCATGCCATCACTGAATCAACCCGCCATGCGACTATGATCATGCTGGTCATATCTTTGACCGGTATCAGTCTGGGACTGGGCATTGCCATCTACTTAACACACTATCTAGGCAAGCAATTGGGCATTGATCCTTACTTTGCAAAAGGGATTGCTATGGAAATTGCCGCCGGCAATTTAACTCGGGACATTCAGGTTAATGAGAAAGACAAGCGCAGTTTGTTATATGCCATGAAATACATGCAACAACAACTGCTGGAACGTATAACGGCTGAACGCAAAGTGGCTGACGAAGCCCTACGCATCAAGGTTGCGCTGGACAACGTCAGCACCGGTGTAATGATTGCCGATAATGACCGCAACATCATTTACATCAATAAATCGGTGATCAATACACTTGGCAAGGCCGAAGTAGAAATTAGTCAGCAATTATCAAAATTCTCTATCGATAATCTGGTCGGCGCCAATATGGATGATTTCCATAAAAACCCTTCACATCAGGCAAAAATGCTTATCTCCTTAACCGGTGCCTATAAGGCTGGCACGCTGCTAGGTGGCCGTTCAATGGTAGTGATCGCCAACCCGGTAATCAATGAGCAAGGCCAACGATTGGGCACGGTGGCCGAATGGCATGATCGCACCGACGAAGTCGCCGTGGAAAAAGAAGTGTCCAGCATCGTGCTTGCCGCCAGCATGGGCGATTTCACCAAGCGTTTTGACTTGCACGACAAGGTAGGCTTCTTGCGCGAGCTGGGCGAAGGTCTCAACCAATTGTTGTATACCAGCGAAACCGGCCTCAATGAAGTGGTGCGCGTACTTGGCGCGCTATCCTGCGGTGACCTGACAGAAAAAATCACCAATGACTATTCCGGTATCTTTGGTCAACTTAAAGATGACTCTAATACTACGGTGGAAAAACTTAAAAAAATCATCAATCAAATCAAAGATGCCACCGACTGTATCAACTCCGGGGCAAAAGAAATTGCTTCCGGCAACAATGACCTGTCGCACCGCACCGAACAGCAAGCCGCCAGTCTGGAGCAAACCGCCGCCAGTATGGAAGAACTCACATCCAGTGTGCAACATAATACCGAAAACGCCAAACAGACCAATCTGCTTGCCATTAACGCTGCCGAAATAGCCGAGCAGGGTGGTGTGGTGGTCGGTCAGGTCGTCGCCACCATGAATAATATAAAAGGATCTTCGCAGAAGATCGAGGAGATCATCTCGGTGATAGACGACATCGCCTTCCAGACCAATATTCTCGCCTTTAACGCCGCCGTTCAAGCAGCCCATGCAGGCGTACATGGTCAAGGCTTTGCCGTCGTAGCCGGCGAAGTGCGTCACCTTGCGCAACGCGCCGCAGCATCCGCAGAAGAAATCAAAAGCCTGATTCAAGACTCAGTAGAAAAGATCGATGACGGCAGTAAACTGGCCGCCCAGGCAGGTTTTACCATGCAAGAGATTCTCAGTGCCATCCGTGGCGTCTCCGGCATGATGTCGGAAATAACCGCCGCCTCAGTTGAACAAAGTGCAGGTATCGAGCAGATTAATCAAGCGATCAGCCAAATGGATAATGTGACCCAACAAAATGCCGCCTTGGTAGAACAAGCCGCCGCCGCTGCCGAATCGCTGGAAGGGCAAGCGCAAAACCTGACCGTCACAGTAAGCGGTTTTAAAATAGATGACAAACCGAACAGTCGTAACGCTCTTTATGGTATTGAAGACACTGCCGTGGCACTACCGGAATTTCACCCGTCGCACCATCATCGGGGACATAAAGAACATATCATCTGGGACGCCAGAAGAACTAACAGCAGCAATACCATTCACA